>CAZEKN010000085.1:0-8887 GCA_964512755.1 uncultured Desulfatibacillum sp.
CCAGCGTTCATTCTGAGCCAGGATCAAACTCTCCACTTTAACTTAATCATGCCGCCTATAAAGCGACATGAACTTAACGGAGTTTTAGCTCGACCGGACGCCACTATTTAGTTTTCAAAGATCAAAAAAACAGATTAACTTATTCCAGCGGCCTAAAAACTTTGGAGCCGCAAAACGACTCTTTTAATATACCAACCTATGCTGATGTGTCAAGAACTTTTTTAACAAATTTATTATTTTTTTAAACGTTCTAACCATTCAGCCGGTCACAAAACCAGGCATATTTATATGGGTCCCAATTGTTTGTCAAGGAAAAAATTAAATTATTTTATAACCCGCAGGCGATGAAATCGCTTCTTCCCAGAACGCAGCACCAGCGCGCCCTCATCGGACAAGTCCCCATCGGTAATCAGCTGCTCATGGCTATCAATGCGCTTCCCATTGACATAAGCGCCCCCCTGATCAACAAGCCGTCGCGCGGCGGCGCCAGAAGGTGCCAGGCCGATATCGTGAAAAAGCCTAAACGCCGGGATTCCAGCTGCCAGCCGAGCCAACGGAATTGTTGAAGATGGAATACCGTTTGGGTCAGTTTCCGTCTCTCCGCGAGGAACCTCGCTGGACGAAAGAATTTCTGAAGGCAGGTGACGATGGCCAAATAGACGCCGGGCAGCCTGCATGGCCAATAGAGCCTGCTCCTGGCCATGTGCCAAGCGTGTAGCCTCGAAAGCCAAGACTGTCTTGGCAGCATTGAGGAGGGCACCATCCTTCAAACATTCAACGGCCGCGATTTCCTCCAGCGGCAAGAAGGTGAACAAAGCCAGGAACCGTGCCACATCTCGGTCATCCGTATTGACCCAATACTGGTAATATTCGTAAGGCGAAGTCCGCACCGGATCCAGCCAAACAGCCCCCTTGGCAGTCTTTCCCATTTTCTCACCACTGCTGGTTGTAATGAGAGGAAAAGTGATACCGAAGGCTGTCTTCTGGTCCATTCGCCGGATCAGCTCGACCCCAGCCACGATGTTGCCCCACTGATCCCGCCCGCCCATTTGCAGGCGACAGTCATGCCTTCTGGCGAGTTCTAAAAAGTCAAACGCCTGCAGGATCATATAGTTGAATTCAATGAAGCTCAGCCCTTCTTCGGAGTCAAGTCGCAGTCTGTAGCTTTCTGCCTTGATCATGCGGTTGACCGAAAAATATCGGCCGACATCTCTCAGAAAAGGGATGTACTCAAGTGGGATCAACCATTCGGCGTTGTTCAGTTGGAGAGCGTGGCCTTCGCCGAAATCTAAAAACCGCGACAATTGCTGCTTGATACCGGCAGCATTACGTTCAACATTCTCCAACGTCAGCATTTTACGCATCTCAGTCTTGCCGCTAGGATCCCCAACCAATCCGGTACCGCCGCCTACGAGGGCAATGGGCCGATGGCCAGCGCGCTGCATGTGGGCCAATGCCATGATGGGCACCAGATGGCCAATATGCAAACTAGATGCCGTGGGGTCGAACCCTATGTAACCGGTCACTCGATGCGAGCTAAAGTAGTCTATCAATTCCTGCTCGTGCGTAGCTTGATCGATGAAACCACGCCTTCTCAATACATCAATCAGGTTGGCCATTTAAAGATATCCTTCCCTGTTGTCGCATCCGGCGAACCCCTCACACCATCGAGGCGAAGTGGGTCACACGGCTATAACCCATGCACTGAACGAAAGTCTTTTCCGTCGACGGGCCGGAGGATCCAACCATGAGGCGATTTAGGGCTTGTGCATGAACAACTTGAACATTTGCTATAAAACTGCGCGGTGCTGTTCGGAACAAGTACTTTCTGATGTTCAATTTATATTCGCGCAGACCCATAGTTACTTGTTTGCCAACTCCACCGCACGCGTCTCTCGAATCACCGTGACCTTAATCTGACCGGGAAAGTTTAACGACTCCTCGATTTTGCGGGCGATGTCTTTGCTAAGCAGAACAGCCTCATCGTCGGACACTTTGTCGCTTTCAACAAGAACCCTCAACTCCCGGCCCGCTTGGATGGCATAGGTGTTTGCGACTCCCTTGAACTCATTAGCGATCTTTTCCAGATCCTCTAAGCGTTTGATGTAGTTTTCAAGCAGTTCCTTGCGCGCCCCAGGTCGGGCTCCCGATAGGCCATCAGCCGCCTGGACCAAATAAGCGTATACCGAATTCGGCGGCACATCTTCATGGTGGGATGCAATCGCATGCACCACTTTCGGACTTTCTCCGTATTTTTTCGCAAGCTTCGATCCGATAATCGCATGTGGCCCCTCGACCTCATGATCGATGGCCTTGCCGATGTCGTGCAGCAGCCCCATGCGCCGCGCCAGCTTGGTGTTCAGCCCAAGCTCTGAGGCCATGATACCCGCTAGAAATCCAACTTCGATGGAGTGCTGGAGAACATTTTGAGAATAGCTGGTTCTGAATTTCAGCCGGCCAATATACTTGATCAACTCGTTGTGCATACCGTGGATGCCCAAATCGAAGGCTGCCTGCTCCCCGGCCTCTTTAATGGTCTGATCCACTTCTAGGACAACCTTCTTGACCACGTCTTCAATTCTCGCCGGATGAATCCGGCCATCCGAGATGAGCCGTTGCAAAGACAAGCGTGCCACCTCCCGACGTACCGGGTTGAATCCGGACAAGATCACTGCCTCCGGCGTGTCGTCAATGATCAGATCGATCCCAGTAGCGGCCTCCAGCGCCCGAATATTGCGCCCTTCCCTGCCGATAATCCGGCCTTTCATTTCATCGTTCGGTAACGGGACAACTGAAACTGTTCGTTCTGCAACATAGTCGGCTGCGTAACGCTGGATGGCGGTGGCCATAATCTTCTTCGATTTCTTGTCTGCTTCCTCTTTGGCTTCATTTTCAATTTTCTTGACAAGCTTGGCCGCCTCGAATCTAGCCTCATTTTCCATGGCACGGATGAGCAGCTCTTTAGCCTGCTCGCTGGTCAGTCCGGAGATTCGCTCCAGTTGCCTTTTCTGTTCATCGATCAGAGTGGCGCACTCTGTCTCCCGAGCCTCAATTTTTTGTTCGCGTTTCTGGGCCTGCCGCTCTCGGCGGCTTAAATCTTGGTCACGGAATTCGACCTGTTCGACCTTGCGCTCCAAGGCCTCCTCTTTCTGGACTAACCGCGCTTCACGCTTCTTGATTTCCAGTTGGGTTTCCCTGGCCTCGTGATCAAAATCGCTTTTCAATTTAAAAAGCATATCTTTGGTTTGCACTTCGGCTTCTTTAAGCAGCGTGTCGGCTTTGTGCCGAGATTCCTCGGTAATCCTGGCGGCCTCTTTCTCGGCCGCTTCCACCTTCCGAGATACGATACGCCCCTTGATCCAGAAAGCCACTACAAAGCCGGCGATCACGCCGACGATCCCGAGAATGATTCCTTCACTTATCATGATATGTCTCCCAGGGCGTATCTTGCCCGAATTTGCTTGATTTCCAGGGATTAGATCCTTTTGACCAGCCGAATAACAAGACCCATTGTTTGACGGAGTTAAATTTAAAGCGACCGATACACTACCGTATGAGCGCTGTAGCTAACCAACCGGCAAATTTTGGGCGCATGGGCGCAAATCGACGCTCTGGTATCCGCATAAGACGCGGAACTGGGTGACAAGGGTGCAGGCGGTGAGGTTAAAGGAGTGGGCGTTTCGGTACGTTCAAATTATCCATAATGCCGAAGGGATGCGAATGCATTCATTCCTTCGTCAAGCATACGATTCAATTCTTCACAACGATTTGAAATATGGCCAACCATCTCGCCGGTGTCCTTTTTAAGCTGCAAGATCTGATGCGCCATGCCTAGGGCGGTGATAATCAAGATCGTCAGCTTGGAAATATGTGGAATCTTGGCAGCATGTTGGTCCTGAATCTTATTCACTTCATGAACCAAAAGATCCGCCACCTCCCTGGCTCTCGCAGCTTCGATGTCGGCTTTGAACGTGTAGGGTTGCCCAAAGAGTTCTATGGTAACAAAATGTTCCAATAACCACCACTCCGAACCTATTCCCCGCCGGCCTCATGCTAAGAGCGGGTCAGGTCTTCTAGTTTGGCCAACAGATTGTCAACTCGCGACCGAATCAACGTCTTTTCTTCTGCATGGCGTTGAGCCGCCTCGTTTTTTAGATGAAGTTCCTCCTCTAGTTGCCTAACCTTTTGGTGAAGCTCAGAATTGGCAGTATGCTGCAACCTGCATAGGTCGATCAGTTTTTCGACCTTGGCCTCGATTTCGGTAAACGACTTGAACAGCGCATCACTTTCCAATCGACTGAGTCCCCTCTAAATTATTATTTTTACTGTAATCCGCAACCTTATTAAATGTCAAGCCATATCGGCGGTTCGTTTCTCCAGAATCTCCTCCACCCGGGCGAGGTCCTGAGGGGTGTTGACCCCTAAGATCTCGTTAGGATATAGAGCCCAGGCCGCACCGACATTTCGCCCAGATTCGTAGCCGATTCGAACGATATCGGTTAGGTAATATTCACCCTGAGCATTTGCGTTGGTTAAGCGCGGCAGCGCTTCCTCCAAAAAAAAACGGTTGATGCAATAAATTCCGGAGTTGATCGTCCGGATGGCCCTTTGCGCTTGGCTGGCGTCAGCTTCTTCAACGATGCCGGATACGTGTCCGTCAGGGGATAGCAGAATTCGGCCGTAACCATGGGGATGGTCCAGATCCACTGCCAGCAAGGTGATATCCCGTTTGCTCTGAATGTGCTCATCCGCCAGGGCTTTCAGAGTCGCTGTCGTGATGAGGGGCACATCCCCACATAACACCATAACATCCTCGCACATCGAAGGCAGATGGGGCAAAGCGCATTTCACAGCATGCCCCGTACCCAGTTGTTGGTCCTGGAGAGCAAATATCACCTCCGCCCGGCAAGCCACCACCCGCCGCACCTCTTCCGCCTGGTTTCCCACCACGACGACCACCGCTTGTCGGGCAACGGGGATAGCAGCCTCCACCACGTAGACAACCATCGGTTTCCCCAACACCTCATGCAGGACCTTGGCTCGATTTGATTTCATGCGTTTGCCAAGTCCAGCAGCTAGAATGACAACAGCCAGCGAACGGTCCATAATTTCCTTTCATCAACCGAGACAGCCAGTGCAAACTTCGGACTGACTTATCGGCAGTTCTTTCCCCCGACGATTCAAATACGTAGGCCGCACAAAAAAATGGGGCAAACCCTTCGGGCTTGCCCTCTGGCGAAATATCAATGTTTAAAACCACCCGCTCTTGGCAAAAAAGCGCTAGTGCATTGGGCGGTTCTCAGCGATTCTCAGACGAATCAGCGCCCGTTGGAGTGCTGTTTGGGCTCTGACAAAATCAAATTCCTCTTTACTTCGCTGCTCAGCCAATCGCTTTTGGGCGCGTTCCAAAGCCGCCCGAGCCCGCTCGACATCGATATCACGACGTCGTTCGGCAGACTCGGCCAGGATCGTCACTTTCTGTGGCAAGGCTTCGGCAAATCCACCGCTAACAAATACCATGTGCTCGCCGCCCTGGCTGTCAGAATAGCGCACTACACCGGTCTTGAGGGCCGTCAAAAAAGGAGTATGTCCGATGAGTACACCGAACTCTCCCAGTACACCCGGAGCCATAACGATCTGCACATCTTCGCTGACGACCGTCTTTTCGGGCGTGACAATTTCCAGTCGAATGGATCCAGCCATACACCACCTCAAAATTATTCTGCGGATGCCATTTCTTTAGCGGCCGCTACGACTTCTTCGATGCCGCCCTTCATGTAGAAGGCCTGCTCTGGGATGTCGTCGTGTTTGCCTTCACAGATCTCCTTAAACGCGCGGACGGTGTCCTCTATCTTGACATACTTGCCAGCCTTACCGGTGAAGGTCTCGGCTACATGGAACGGCTGCGACAGAAAGCGCTGGATCTTCCGCGCACGGGAGACGGTGACCTTATCTTCGTCGGAAAGCTCCTCCATCCCGAGAATGGCGATGATGTCTTGCAGCTCCTTATATTTCTGCAGGATCTGTTGCACAACGCGGGACGTGTGATAATGGTCTTCGCCGATGTAGCTGGCATCTAGGATGCGCGAAGTGGAGTCCAACGGATCTACCGCCGGATAGATGCCCAACTCGGCAATTTGCCGGGACAACACCACCGTGCCGTCCAAATGCGCAAAGGTGGTAGCCGGAGCCGGGTCGGTCAGGTCGTCGGCCGGCACGTACACGCACTGCACAGCGGTGATCGATCCCTTGTCGGTGGAGGTAATGCGCTCCTGCAATTCGCCGAGATCGACGGCCAGGGTCGGCTGGTAGCCGACGGCGGAAGGCATGCGCCCAAGCAAGGCAGACACCTCCGAACCCGCCTGGGTGAAGCGGAAAATGTTGTCGATAAAAATCAGTACGTCCTGCCCCTCTTCATCCCGGAAGTATTCCGCCTCGGTCAAACCCGAAAGGGCCACGCGCGCCCGCGCACCCGGAGGTTCGGTCATCTGTCCGTAGACCAGCGACGCCTTAGGCAGAACGCCGGAGGCCTTCATTTCGTGGTAGAGGTCGTTGCCTTCGCGGGTTCGCTCGCCCACGCCCGCGAAGACAGAGATACCGCCGTGCTGCATGGCGATATTGTGAACCATCTCCATCATGATGACCGTCTTGCCCACGCCCGCGCCGCCGAACATGCCCATCTTGCCTCCGCGCGGAAATGGAACCAGCAGGTCGATGACCTTGACGCCGGTTTCAAGCACGCGCACGGTGGTGTCCTGCTCGGTGAACTTTGGAGCGGCGCGGTGGATCGGCCGCATCTTCTCCTGACTCACCGGACCCAAGCCGTCCACGGGACGCCCGACGACGTTGAGCACACGGCCGAGCGCCGCCTTGCCGACTGGCATCAGGATCGGGTTGCCCGTGTCCTTCACGGGCATGCCTCGCACCAACCCGTCGGTGACGTCCATGGCGATCGTGCGCACGACATTGTCGCCCAGGTGCTGGGCCACCTCGATGACCAGATTGTCCGCCTCATCGTTGATGGCCGGGTTGCTGATGGTCAGCGCCGTATAGATCGTCGGCAGCTTGCCCTGCGCGAACTCCACATCGACGACCGGGCCCATGACCTGTACTACTTTACCGATATTCTCTCCCATTGAACGACCTCCTATCCAAACGCGGTTGGCAAACGTTATCCTTTGAGGGCTTCGGCGCCTCCGACGATGTCCATCAACTCGGCCGTAATGGCCGCCTGGCGGGCTTTGTTGTAAACCAGAGTCAGGTTGGCCATCATGTCGTTGCAGGCCTTGGTGGCGTTGTTCATAGCCAGCATGCGGGCGGCGTGCTCGGACGCCGATGTCTCCAAAAGTGCGCTGTAAAGCTGAACGAAGACGTTGCGGGGCAGCATTTCGCCGAGCAGTTCCGCCGCCGAGGGTTCGCAGATATGCTCCGGCAGGTAACCCTGGTCGAGGCTGCCCGAATCGGTTTCCGCCTTTTCGATCGGCGGAATGGGCAGCAACTTCTTCAGGACGGGGACCTGTTTGGCCATGCTGAGGAATTCGGCGTAGACCACATAGACTTCATCATAGGCGCCTTCCAAGAATCCCTGCACCAATTTGCGGCCGGGAGTGGCGGCTTCGTTGAATTTTACGGCGGTCCCCATGATCCCGATATGCTCGGAAACGATCGGAGTCTTTACCTTCCGGCACCAGTTCCGCCCTTTGCGGCCGAAGGCGGTGAAAGAGAATTCAATGCCGGTGCCGGCTTTCTCCTTCATGAACGCTTCGGCTTTTTCGATCAGATTGGTGTTGAACCCGCCGCACAATCCGCGGTCGGACGTGCACAGAACCAGATGAATGCGCTTTACGTCCGTTTTGGGCACCAGCAGGGGGCTCGCCCCCTCGCCCGCCCGTTCCGCCAGGCTGCCGAGAACCTCGGCGAATTTCCGGGCATAGGGCCGGAAACCCTCCATGTTGGCCTGGGAGCTGCGCAGCTTGGATGCCGCCACCATGTTCATGGCCTTGGTGATCTGCTTGGTTTTCTTAACTGCCGAGATCTTGTTCTTGATGTCTTTTAAAGTTGCCATACCGATCCGCCCTCAGGTCCCGTTTTTCGGAAACTGCGTACGCCTTCCAACGACGGCTGCGCCTCTGCTACTTGACGGTCTCCTTGAACTCCGTATCGTAGGCGTTGAGCACCTCCGTCATCAGCTTGTCCAAGTCACCGTCTATTTGCTGCTTTTGGTTTAGGGTGGCAAACATCTGAGGATAGCGGTCCTCAATGAACTTGTAGAGGCCGACTTCGTAACGGCCCACCACGTTCACCGGGTACTTGTCCAGGAAGCCCCGGGTGCCGGCATACAGGATCGTGACCTGCTTCTCCATGGGCAGCGGCTGGTATTGGGGCTGTTTAAGCAACTCAACCAGGCGCGCACCGCGGGTCAGTTGCCGCTGGGTCGCCTTGTCCAGGTCGCTGCCAAAGGCGGCGAAGGCTTCCAGCTCGCGATACTGAGCCAGATCCAGGCGCAGGGTGCCGGCCACTTGTTTCATGGCCTTGACCTGGGCAGCGCCGCCGACGCGCGACACTGAAAGTCCCACGTTGATGGCTGGCCTCACCCCGGCGAAAAATAGGCCGGGTTCCAGGTAGATCTGCCCGTCGGTGATGGAAATAACGTTGGTGGGAATGTAGGCGGACACGTCACCAGCCTGGGTTTCGATGATCGGAAGTGCGGTGAGGGAACCAGCACCCAGATCGTCGCTGAGTTTCGCCGCGCGCTCAAGCAGCCGTGAGTGGTTGTAGAAAATGTCCCCCGGGTAGGCCTCGCGGCCCGGCGGGCGGCGCAGCAGCAAAGACACCTGGCGGTAGGCGGCGGCCTGTTTGGACAGATCGTCGTAAATGATCAGCGCGT
>CAZEKN010000086.1:0-8738 GCA_964512755.1 uncultured Desulfatibacillum sp.
GCTGGACGCTCCTACGGTCCTCGCACCCCTGGCCGGTATCACCAACCTGCCCTTCCGCCTGCTGGCGCGCGAAGCTGGATGCGGAATGGTTACGACCGAAATGGTGAGTGCCGACGGACTGGTTCATGGGGCCGCGCCGACCTTTGACCTGATACGCAGCCGGCCGCAGGAAAAACCGCTGGCCGTGCAGATTTTCGGCGCCGAGCCGGGAGTCATGGCCGAAGCGGCGGCCATCGTGGAGGCCTCCGGAGCGGATGTGGTCGATCTCAACTTCGGCTGCGCCGTGCGCAAGATTGTCCGGGCCGGCGCCGGCGTAGCGCTCATGGGGGAGCCGCGCCGTGCCGAAGCCATCCTGCGGGCGGTGCGCAACGCGGTGAATATTCCGCTCACGATCAAAATCCGAAGCGGCTGGGACCGGACCGGCCGGGATGCGCTCGCCATCGGTGAGCGGGCCGAGGCCTGCGGCGTCGACGCGCTGACGCTCCATCCCCGCACCGCTGCCCAGAAGTTCAGTGGGCAGGCCGACTGGGCGCTCATTGCCGCGCTCAAGCAGCGTCTGCGCATTCCGGTCATCGGCAACGGGGACATCCGCCGCGCCGATGATGCGCGGCGGATGATGGTCGAAACCGGCTGCGACGCCGTTATGATCGGCCGGCGCGCCATCGGGGATCCGGACATCTTTAGAGAAGTGATCTGCCGTTTGGCGGGCCAGCCCCTGCCGCTCCGGGACTTCAACCGCCGAATCGAAGTCATGCGACGCTTTGTTCTGCTGTCGGTGTCGTGTTGCGGAGAAGCGCGGGCCGCGAGGTTAATGCGGTCACGCCTGGCTTGGTTTGGGAAGGGGCTGCGCAACAGCTCCGGCCTGCGGCAGTCGGCAAGCCGCATCGGTTCCATTGCCGAAGCGCTGAACCTGATAGACGCTTTTCAAAATTCGGAAAAAACGACCTGCCGCGGCGACAGGGGCCTCGCGCTCATTTCAGCCGGACCGTGCCGCCCGGATTCGTTTGGATCGCCTGGCTGAGTGCCGCTTCGGCCTGATCCGAGGATACCGAGGAGATGCGGGCCTCCCCGAGGCGGTCCCCCGGCCGAACGAAGCGCCGGCCGTCGCTGCTCTCGACCACTCGGCCGACGCCGTAAACCTCGAGCATCCGGCCGGGAGACAGTCCCACGGCGCTGCCGGAGGAGATGGTAATCCGGCGGTCCTCAGTACCCACGATAAAACCCTGCCATGGCTGCGAACGGATCGCGCTGCAGATCCGGTATCCGGCCTCCGGCAGCAGTTGGTTCAAGATCGGCTCGATTTCGGCGAACGGCAACGGGCCGGCGTCCTGCAGTTCCTGGTGGCGCAGTTCATCGATAACCGTCTCACCGGAGAGGGTTTCGTCCAACGCCTTGGTGCCGGTGGCCGAATCGATCACTTCCACTCTCAGCACGGCGCGAATCTTGTAGCGCGTGTCCTTCCACAACCAGAAGCCCGTCTTCTCATCCGTCAATCGGCTGTCGCTCAGCGTGCCGACGACGAAATAATTCAACCCTCTCGGCCGGCCGATGAGCCCCAGGGCATACCCGTCAATCGGCCCGGAAGCCAGCCGGGGCGGCGATTTGAGAACTTCTCCGACCGCTGCGTCAACGATGCATTCAGGGCAGTCGGTTTTCAGGTTCGCCGCAAGGGTCTTTTGGAAGGCGGCAGGAAATAAGGACGAAGTCACGGCCGGCTGGTTTTCGACGCCGATCAGGGCGATCTTATTCCGGATGTCGCTGCCGGCCGCTGTGAAGGTGCCGGTCACCTTCCGGGATGTATCGGACACCGTCCGGACGGTGCCGCGGGCGGCATCCTTGATGGTGGTACAGCCGGAATAGAATAGAATGAGCCCGAGCACCAGCGCAACTGCCGGTATCGAGGACCATCGACGGGAACGAATCGTCTTGAGTGTCATCATCGCTGCCACGGTGAAGTTGAAATGAACGCCCTCAGCCCAAGTTGGCCAATCGAACGACGTTTTACATAATGGATGCGGTTGGCGATGTCAAACGCTCCCCGGCGAACGAATCGCCGCCTCCAGTCTGCCGGCCGGCCGGCTTGACAGGCCTAGTGCGATTTGTTAGCAGCAACGCTGCACGCCATCTCAGTCTACAGGAGATCCCCATGGCATCCATCGACGAGAACATCCTCAAAGCCGCCAAGGAAATCGTGGTCAAGTTCATTGAGTGCGGCCGGCTGTCGCCCAATGCTTTTCCCGAGGCGTTTCAAACCATCTATCGAACCGTGGACGAAACCGTTAAAAGCGGCATCCAACCAGCGGAAAAGCCGCCCGCTCCGGCCCCTGAAGCCAAGGCTTCGGGAGCCGGGCCGAAGGCCGGCGGCGGCAGGCGCTGAGGCAGGCTTTCGCGCAGATCCCCGTTGCGGGCGTTTGCTCCCGGTCAATGGGCCTCCGCCCAGTTGCTGCCGATGGCCACGTTAACCTTCAGCGGCACCTTCAACTCCCAGATGCCTTCCATAATGTCGCGCACCCTGCGAGCGACGGCATCAACTTCATCCGGCGGCAGCTCGAACACGAGCTCATCGTGCACCGTGAGCAGCATGGCGGCCTGAAAACCTTCCCGGGCCAGGGCCTCATCGATACGGATCATCGCCACCTTGATCAGATCCGCCGCCGAACCCTGAATCGGAGTGTTGATGGCGGTGCGCTCGGCGGCCTGACGAATGATGGAATTGGAATGAGTGATGTCCGGAAGCAGGCGGATCCGGCCGAGCAGGGTGTTCGTGCGACGAATCCGCCGCGCCTCCTCGATCGTATGCTCCAGAAAGCGTTTGACGCCGGGATAGCGGGTAAAATAGCTGTCGATGTAAGTCTTGGCCATCTTCTGGCTGATTTCGAGCTGGCGCGCCAAGCCGAAGGCGCTCATCCCGTAGATAATCCCGAAGTTGATCGCTTTGGCCTGGCGCCGCAGATCGGCGGTGACCCGGTCGCTTTCCACTTGGAAGACCTCCGAGGCTGTACGGGTATGGATATCTTCGTCCTCAGAAAACGACCGGATGAGGGTTTCGTCCTCCGAGCAGTGGGCCAGGATGCGCAACTCGATCTGTGAATAGTCCGCTGAAAGCAGCCGCCACCCGCTGCGCGGCACGAACGCCCGCCGGATTTCGCGCCCCTCCTCCGTGCGGATGGGAATGTTCTGAAGGTTCGGATCCGAACTGGACAGCCGGCCCGTGGCCGTTACGGTCTGGTTGTAGGAGGTGTGAATGCGTCCGGTGTCGGGGTGCACCAGCTCGATGAGGGCATCGGCGTAGGTGGATTTGAGCTTGGCCAGGGTGCGGTGCTTCAAAATCATGGCCGGAAGCTCGTGCAGGCCGGCCAGTGCCGTCAACACGTCCACATCCGTCGAGTAGGCGGTCTTTTTTTTGGTTTTCTTCTGGGCCGGCAGCTTGAACTTCTCGAATAGAATGTACCCCAGCTGCTGGCTGGAGTGGATGTTGAAACGTTCTCCGGCCATCGCGTAGATACCATCCTCCAGCGCTTCGAGCTGGTGCTCCAGGGACTTGGATAGTTCGTGGAGCCGATCGATGTCCACCGTGACCCCGCGCATCTCCATCCGCAGCAGCACAGGCACCAGCGGCATCTCCACCGTTTCCATCAACGGCATCAGACCGATCTCCTTCAGCCGGCGGGCGAGCCGCTCGTAGGCCAGCAGGGTGACATCGGCATCCTCGCAGGCATAGGGCACCGCTTCCTCCAGCGGCACCTCGGCGAAGGTGGCGGCGCCTTTGCGCTTGCCGACCAGTTCCTCGAAGCGCGTGGTTTGGTGATCGAGGTAATCCAGCGCGATCTGATCCAGGTTGTGGGCGCGCTTGGAGGGATCCAGGAGATAGGAGGCGAGCATGGTGTCGAACGCAACGCCCTGCAGGTTCACGCCGTGCCGGGCCAGAACCATCCAGTCGTATTTGATGTTCTGGCCGATTTTGCGGGACCCCGGGTCCTCCAGGATCGGCCGCAACTGGTCGAGCACAAAGGATCGGTCGAGCTGCTGCGGAGCCCCGAGGTAGCGGTGGCCGCACGGAATATAGACGGCCCGGTCGGCCTCGGTGGCGAACGAAAGGCCGACCAACTGGGCACGCATGGGGTCCTGCGAGGTCGTCTCGGTGTCGATTGCGAAACGCCCGGCCGATCGCAGCTGCTCCAGCAGCGCCGCCAGCCCAGCGGCTTCGAGGATCGGCCGGTAATCCTTGGAACGCCGCTCGCCGTTATGCGGCAACGCCTGCAGCAGCTGGCGGAATTCCAATGTCCGGAACAGGCCGGACAGCGCCTGGACGTCGGGGGCTTGCACCTGAAGGGCCTGTGTTTCCAGCAAGAGCGGGGCATCGGTGCGGATGGTCGCCAGCTCGCGGCTTAAGAAGGCTTGCTCTCGGAAACGGTGAAGATTTTCCTGCTGTTTCTTGCGCGGCAGGGTGTCTAACTGCGCATAAAGGCCATCCAGACTGCCGAAGGTCCGGATGAGTTCACGCGCTGTTTTCGGGCCGATCCCGGGAACTCCGGGGATGTTGTCCGCCGTATCCCCGGACAACCCCATGACGTCGATGACCTGCCGCGGTTCGATTCCCATGGTCTGGCGCACCCGAACCAGGTCGGTGGCCGCGTCTTTCATCGGATCCCAGAGGCGGGCCTGTTCGCTGACCAGCTGAATGAAATCCTTGTCGCCGGTGACCATCACCACCGACCACCCCTGCCCCTCCAGGCGCCGGCAGAGCGTGCCGATCAGATCGTCCGCTTCGAATCCGGCCATCTCGATCACGGGCAGCCGGTAGGCGGCGGCGATCTGTTTGATGTAAGGGATCTGGACGGCCATATCGTCCGGCATCGGCGGACGATTCGCCTTGTAGTCTCGATAGAGCCGGTGCCGGAACGTCGGCCCCGGGCTGTCGAAAAACATGGCGGCATAACCCGGCCGCCGCTCGTCCATGAGTTTGATCAGCATGCGGGTGAAGCCGAAAACCGCATTGGTGGGAAGCCCCTGGGAATTGGCCAGCCCCTGGATGGCGTGATAGGCACGGTGGATGTAAGCGGAACCGTCGATGAGAAAAGCCGTCTGGTCTGGCTGCATTCGATCAATCCCCCCGCAGGTTGGGTATGGTTTCCGGCTGCATGCACCCGCCTCCCTCCGAGCGGACCGTCGCCGCTCGTCGGATGGAGCCGGATATTGAAGCCGCGGTGCGGTTGACACCGTGTGGCCCGTGATTTAAAATCAACACCGATACATATCAGGTCGCCGGCGCCGGTGGTTATACCATCCCTCGCAGGGCCGGGCAACCAGGAGGGAACAGTTGAAAACCGGTCGAATCCTCAACACGGACGAAGATGTCAAGGCCGCTCTTGCGAGCGCAAAGACTGTTGCCATCGTCGGCCTAAGCCCCAAGCCCGACCGGGATTCCTATCAGGTGGCCGCTTACCTCCAGCAGCGCGGCTACCGCGTGCTGCCCGTGCGCCCGGCCCAGGCGGAGATCCTCGGCGAGAAGGCCTTTGCCTCCCTGGACGACATTCCGGGGCCCGTGGACATCATCGATGTTTTCCGTAGTTCGGATCAAGTGCTGCCGCACGCCCGCGAAGCCCTGCGCCTGAAACCGAAATTATTCTGGATGCAGGAGGGGATCGAAAACCATGAAGCAGCGGCGCTGCTCACCGCCGCCGGCATCGATGTGGTGATGAATCGCTGCATCAAGCACGACCATGCCCGCCTCGAACTATAATTCACCCTATCGGATGAAGCACCGACCGGGCCGTGCGGTCACCTGCCACTGCTGCCGAAATGTCTTCCCCTTCTGCTGGTCCTGCCGGTGCGGCTTCCGGATCTGTCAGGCCTGCATGCAGCAGAATCTCTGGGGGATGACATGTAACGGCATCACGTGGGAATGCCCCGACTGCGGCGGCCAGAACGGATTCGGCAATCAATGATCGGCAGCGCGCCGGATCGCGAAGAGCGGCGCAGTCGGTCCAAGGAAGCAAACTCTCTTGAAACATAAGAACCCGGCGGCCGAGCCTGCTTCGGCTTCCGATCCGGTATGAGCCATGCATTACGAGGGAACCATCATCCGGCCTCCCAGCGAGGCCAACAGTATCCTGCTGCAGATCACCGTCGGGTGCTCCCGCAACTCGTGCACGTTCTGCGGAACCTACGCCGGCGAGCGCTTTCGGATCAAGTCCGACGCCGTCATCATGGAGGACATTGCCTTTGCCGCGGAAGTTTGCCGGCGCCAGCGCCGCGTCTTCCTGTGCGATGGCGATGCGCTGATCGTCCCGCAAGCGCGGCTGCTCCGAATACTGGAGGCCATCCGCAGCGGGCTGCCGTGGGTTACCCGCGTCGGCGCCTATGCCAACGCCAAAAGCCTCCGGCGTAAGAGCCTCGACGAACTGAAAGAACTTCGTCGGCTGGGGCTGGGCATTGTCTATATGGGTCTCGAGACCGGAGACGACGAGACGTTGCGCAACATCCACAAAGGGGCGGATTCGGCTGAGATGATCGCCATGGGCCGCAAGGCCCGGGAAGCCGGCTTCAAGCTGTCGGTCACGGTGCTGCTGGGGATCGCCGGCCGCGATTGCTCGCAACGCCACGCCCGCGAGACCGGCCGGGTGCTGACCGCCATCGACCCCGACTATGTGGGCGCGCTCAGCCTGATGCTCATCCCCGGCACACCGCTTTACCGGGATTGCCAAGCCGGTGTTTTCACGTTGATCACGCCGGCGGAAATGCTTGCGGAGTTGCGCACCATGCTGGCGGAAACCCACCTCTCCCAGGGGCTTTTTCACGCCAACCACGCGTCCAACTACCTGCCGATCAAGGCCCGCCTGCCGAAGGACAAGGCAGCCACCCTGAGACTGATCACCGAGGCCTTGGCCGGCGAAGTCTCGCTCAAACCGGAGTTCATGCGGGCTTTGTGAAGAAGGCCGCCGGATGATAGACATCTTCAGCGCTGACGATGCCGAAAGGAAAAACGATGGATATCAAACTGCTGCTGACCACCTTCGGCCTGGTGTTCCTGGCCGAACTCGGGGACAAGACCCAGTTGGCCACCTTCTGCTTCTCCGCCGACTGCGACAACCGCCTTTCGGTTTTTCTTGGCTCGGCGGCCGCATTGGTGCTGAGTTCGCTCATTGCCGTGCTGCTGGGGGCCGGCATCAGCCGCTTCATTTCTCCGACCGCGATCAAAGTCGGCGCCGGCATTTTTTTTGTTCTGGTGGGGGGCTGGACGCTTTACGCCGCCCTTCGTTCCTGATCCGCTCCGGGAAAGGAGTTGGCGCATGCCCAACCGGTATCAGCGGCTGCTGGCCGCCCTGCTCACGACGCTGGCGATCGCCCTGCTGCTTGCCCCGGCGGCCGTCGCGGCAACGGGACTCGATTTTTCGGCGCTGATCGCCGCCGCCCGCATCAAGGGCCCGCTGGACTACTGCGGGGAGCGTGTCCCCCTGGAAGACCCGGACGTGCGGGAACGCATGGAACGCGAGATGCTGTCGGTGCTGGCCGACCCGCACCAGGTCATCCTATGGATCAAACGCTCCCGGCAAGCGCTTGCGCCCATTGAAGCGGCGCTGCGCGTCCACGGGCTGCCGCAGGATCTTAAGTACGTGGCCATCGCCGAAAGCTCCCTGAGACCTCATGCCGGATCGCCCAAAGGCGCCATGGGATACTGGCAGTTCATTGAGCCCACCGGACGCAAATACGGCCTCCGGGTGGATTCCGAAAAAGACGAGCGCCGCAGCCTTTTCGCTTCCACCGAAGCGGCCATTGCCTACCTGAAAGAACTGCGGCAGATCTTCGGCACCTGGACACTGGCCGTCGCCGCCTACAACATGGGAGAAAACGGCTTGCGCAGCGACATCAGCCAGCAGAACGTCCGGGATTATTACCGGCTCTACCTGCCGCTGGAGACCCAGCGCTATGTCTTCCGGATTCTGACCGCCAAGTTGATTCTGGAGCATCCGGAGACATACGGATTCCGCTTGGAGCCGGAGGATATCTATCCCCCGACGGCGTTCGAACGGATCGCCCTCGATGCCAGCCGTGAGACACCGGTCCTGGCCATTGCGCAGGCCGCGAACACGGATGTCAAAATGATCAAGGATCTCAACCCGGAAATTCGCGGATTTCGCCTGACTCCGGGCCGGCATCATCTGTTGATTCCCAAGAGCGCCGGCAATGGATTCCACGACCGCCTCTCCCAATTGATAGAACAAGCGGACGCACAAGTGCACGAAATTAGTTATCTGGTCAAGGAGGGAGACACGCTTTCGGCGATCGCCGTGCAGCACGGCGTCAATGTCTCGGATGTGCGGTTGTGGAACCGGCTGGACCCGAAAAGGCCAATTCAACCCGGAATGCGCCTGGTCCTGCGGGTCAGGGCAGAAAACGTCGGTCGTGCAAGTCCGTGAGGGCGAAAACGAATGCGCCTGGAGGGGCTGCCCTCACGTTCCCCTAACCGGGATTACGATTTTGCGTTTTTCCGGAATCGGGTGGGGGCGGTAGAGAATGGCCGTGTGCCCGATCAGACCAGCCCGGCAGCTGTCGGTGCGCCGCTCAATTTCGGATAGGCACTCCGCCTTCAGCCGGCGGTCCTTGAAATCGACGAATTTGATCTTGATGAGCTCATGGGCATTGAGCGCCTCATGAATCGAGCCGAGAAGGGATGGGCTGATGCCTTTCTGCCCGACCAGCACGACCGGCTTGAGGCTGTGTGCCAGTGCCCGCAA
>CAZEKN010000087.1:0-2855 GCA_964512755.1 uncultured Desulfatibacillum sp.
CAGTTTTACGAACCATATTTCAATAAATTCATTTGCTCTTTTTGGCTATAATTTTGGTTCTATACGCGATTGCAATATCTTCTAAAATGCGTTTTCTTGGTCAGGCGCTCGCTGCATATTGGCGATGCAGAGGATGGTATCGTATCCCGCATCTCATCGCGATGACCGCCACCAAGCTTTCGCCTGCACCAGTTGAAGTTTGACAATCTTGTCGCAGCTGTATATTTTGCCGTCAAAATGCGGCGTAAAATGACGGCGAACGATACAACCAACTTCAAGCGGATCCTCACCCCTCCCAAGCAGAGTTTTTTTCTGATGGGCCCCCGCGGCTCTGGGAAAAGCACCTGGCTGCGGTCGTTGTACCGCGACGCACATGTGGTCGACCTGCTCTCGGAGGAAAAGTACCAACGCCTGCTCGTCGTCTATCCACAAGGGCCGGTCCTGCGTACGCAGGACGGCATCGATGTCCTGCCTTTTCAGGAGTTTTGCAGCCTGCTCGCCTCTGGTGAGATCTGGCGGGTCTAGCGGCGGTGCTTGCGGCCCAGCAGTTAGAAGATAGGGTCATCCTGTATTCAATGTTGCGATGATTAAAGCGAATCGAGAATGAAAAAGTCGGCTTTGGCATTCCGCTGCGCGACGGGCAATCGCCATCCGTGCCATCGAAAATGCCGAGCCTTTTGAGGACAACTAAAGGTGCCGCTCGCACTTCAACTCTGAGCTCCCCCCCGGCCTTTCAATTTCCTTTCCGCCGCCTCCAACGACGCGTAGCCGCTCGCCCGTACGAGGTAATCGTAAACCTTTTCCGACAGACTCTCTCCGCATGCCTGCATGGCCAGCAGGTCGCGGTGCAGCAGCCTCAATGTGCGCTCGGAATAGGTTTCGAGCTCGCCGCGCGCATAGGTCTCGAACGAGGTCATCTGCGCCTGGGTGTTCTCGTCCGTGAGCGGGCGCGCACCGCTCATGACGGCGGGGTAGTCCCGGAACATCGCGCGCTGCCAGTCCATCTTCAACCGCACGATCTCTTCGATGACCGAATCGCTTTCGGCGGGCGGCAGCAGGCCCTGCATACGGGCGTACTTCCGGCGCATGAGGTTGTCCCCGAGCTCCTGGGCCTCGTGCAGGTCATCGAGATAGCTGCCGAGCGACTCCTCCGACCAGGGGGCAAACTGCGCGCGGCGGTGCAGCTTGAAGCTCTCGGGGTATTCCTGGCACCCGCTCGTCTGCATGGGGTTCACGGTGAGGAACATCCGGAGCTCGATCTCCAGGATGGCTTCGATAATGCGGTCTTTTTCAGTCATGGCGTCACCAATGGCCGAGGGGTCAAGGGGTCAAGGGTTCGAGGGGTCGAGTGGGAGAGGCGTCCCGCCTCGATTCGGAATCGCGGCAAGATGCCGCTCCCACAGGTGCCATGCGAGGCTCGCGGCTTAACGTGGCTAAAATTGGTTCCTTTTCCTTCGCTTTCTTTCGCTCGGCCCCTTGAACCCTGTATCTCACGCGCTGAGGCGCTGCCTCAGCGTGGCATCACGGATATGGGACTGCACCCGCGGCGCGTGGTCGAGCAGAAAATCGCTCGGCGAGTCGGACAGTCCCTGCCGTCGGAGTTCATCCGCGAGGAGAACGGAGACGGCCTCCATGGTCTCCTCCTGTTGCTCCGGTTCAGCCGCCTTCAGAAGGGCACCGACGCGCTCGTGAACCTCGCGTCCTATCAGCGGGAGGTCCCGCACGGCGCGGTGCAGCCACTTGTAGAACGGAGCGTAACGCCGATTGAGCAGAAAAACCACCGCGATCGCGTCCGCGCAGAACTTCACCACGGAGTAGGACGCTGAAAACAGTTCCCCGCGCCGCACGGAGCGGGCGAAATTGTACTGGCCGGTCTGGGCGATGGTGATGCACAGGGAGGCGATTTTCTTGAGCCGGACATCCTCCGGATAGTAGCCCAGCAGGGCCTGCCGCCACCGGGTAAAATCGCCCAGCGGATCGCAGAACACTTTGCCGTTGGTGCAGGTGGCCAGATTGGGTTCGGGTATCCGCAGCCACTCCTGGAGGGTTTCGGGCGGACGGTCGAGACCGGTGAAGCGCCTGAAGAAGTCGGCGGTGCGGCCCACGCCCACGCGCCATTCCTCACCCGCGCTGGCCTGTCGGGGGCCGAAGCCCATAAACGTCGGCGGAAGGCCCAGGTAGGCCTGCTGCAGACGGCCGCCGATCCGAAGGTAATCATCATCGGTGAGCCAAAGGCAGAAGGCCGGCCCCCAGTCGTGGTCCCGCGAGATCTCGTCGTCGAACCCGAAGCACTCCGAGCCGGGTCCGGCCAGGCCGACCGCCAGCCGGTCCTCGCCGTCCGCGAAGCGCTCGCGGATCATCGGTCGCCCGACCTCGCGGTAGTAGTCCTCGGCGAGCGCCAGCCCCTTCATTCGGACGTCCCTTCGAGTGCCGCCGCCAGTCGGGACACGTTCTCGGCGGTGAGCGCGCGCTTGTCCTCGCTGCCGGTCTGGGTGTAGAGCGCGAGCGCCTCGCGGTACCACCGCAGGGCCTCTTCGTACTCCTTCTTCATGAACCGGGCGTAGGCGATGTTCGTGCACTGGTCGGCCGCGCGCTCCCGCAGCCCGAGCTGCTGGTAGATCGCGAGCGCCTCCGCGTAGCTTTCGAGCGCCTCGTCCGGCTGCTCCAGGTCGCGGTGGACCGAGCCGATGTTGCCGTACTGCTCGGCCACGCGGATGAACTCGTCGCCCTCCTCGAAGCGCCTGAGCGCCGCCCGGAAGCCATCGAGCGCCTCCTCGAAGCGTCTGAGCTGCACCATGACCAGGGCCTTGTTCGTGCAGGCCCGGGCCTGGCGCTGGCCGTCGCCGGCTGCCGCG
>CAZEKN010000087.1:2955-8726 GCA_964512755.1 uncultured Desulfatibacillum sp.
CGGTGGTTCAGAAATCCTTCAAATCGGCCTCTTCCAAAGGGATCACGTCCTCCGGCCGGTTCGGCTTACCCAGGGTTCCATCGGCTTTCCGGGTCTTCGCTTTCATCTGGGCCGTCGCGGTACGACCAGCACCCAGCAACTTCGACGTCAGTTTCCGGCCATGCTTTTTCTCGGGCGAGATTCCCTCCTTTTTCAGACCCCCACCGACCATGGCCAGAAGGTCGTTCACCATGCCCTTCATCGTTTCGGCCTGGGCGCTCATCTCTTCGGCGGCGGAGGCCGACTCCTCGGCGCTGGCGGCATTCTGCTGGGTCACCTTGTCCATCTCCGAAACCGCGTTGTTCACCTGCCCGGTCCCCTCGGCCTGCTCGCCGGAAGCCGCGGCGATTTCACCCACCAGGTCGGCCACCTTGTCGGCGCTCTCCGAGACCTGGCCGAAGGCGCTGTTCGTCGTAGACATCAGTGCGGACCCGTCGCGGACCTTCTTCACCGTCTCCTCGATCAGGGTCGCCGTGCTGCGGGCTGCATCCGCCGCCCGCATGGCGAGGTTCCGGACTTCATCTGCCACCACGGCGAAACCGGCGCCGGCCTCTCCGGCCCGAGCCGCCTCGACTGCGGCGTTCAGGGCTAGCAGGTTCGTCTGGAACGCAATCTCATCGATCGTCTTGATGATTTTGGAGGTCTCTTCGCTAGCCTTGGTGATGTCGTCCATGGACCGGCACATCTGGGACATGGAATCTTTGGCCTCGGCCACCACCTTCCGGGCTTCCTTCATCAGGCCATCCGCCAACCGGGCGTTGTCCGCGTTCCGGTGGGTCATCGAGGCCATTTCCTCCAGAGAGGCCGACGTTTCCTCGATGGATGCGGCCTGCTCGGACGCCCCCTCGGCGAGGAGCTGGCTGGTGGACGAGATCTGCGCGGCCGCGGAGGCCACCTGGTCGGCCCCCTCGTTCAGGCCCGAAACGATCCGGGTAATGGGCCGGGTGATGCTGCGGCGGGTGAAAACCAGGCTTACGACCAGCACAATAGCCAGCGCGGCCAGAGACAAGCCGCCGATCCAGGCCAGGACGCCGCGGATGCTCTTCTCGATATCCTGTTTCGCCGACCCGACCTGCTGGTTCAGCTGGTCGGCTTCCCCCTTCAGGCGCTGCTCCAACTCCGCCCGCCTATCATTGACCATGGCGTCGACGTCGTCGATGTAGAGCCCGGTGCCGACGACCCATCCCCATTCTTTGAAGAGCTTTACGAAGGAAAGCTTCGGCTGGGGTTTGTCCGCCCCGTATTTGGGCCAGAGATAATCGACGAACCCTTCCCCCGACTCCTTGCCGACCCGGGCGAATTCCACGAACAGCCGCTTGCCGTTGGGGTCCTTGTTATCCGTCAGATCCTGGCCGTCCATCTCGGGCTTGTAGGGATGCATCACCATGCGGGGGTGCAGATCGTTGATCCAGAAGTAGTCCTTGTTTTCGGGCCCGTACCGCAGGGCCTTAACGAGCGCGAAGGCTTGCTTTTGTTTATCCGCCGGACTCAAGTTCCCATCTTTTGCAACAGCGTCCAGGATGCTCATGGCGGTCTGGACTTGAGACTTGAGATATTCCTTTTTAAGCGCCGTCAACTCCTCGCGGAAGGCCGCCGTCTGCTTTTCGCCGTCGGCTTTGATGCGCTGGAGGCTCTCCTGCCCCAGGCGCTCGATCTGGGCGATGGTTTCATTGCCCGATTGCTGTGTTTTCAAGGTCGAAACCAGACCGGACGATACCGCCGTTAGAATCAGGGCGGTCGTGATGAGGATGATGATCTTGGTATTGAGCTTCATAAGGTCTGCCTCCCGATGGCATTCGCGCCACCAAACAACCCGGTGGAGCTTTTGATTGAGTGTAACCGCCGGCGAAAGCGCGAGGGCCTTTAAGCTGGGTGCGGGAGTTCAGATCAGAGGGAACATTGCTGCCGAGCCGGGTCAACCGTAGGATGGCGCACGCCTCGCCGCTTGAAGATTCTTTCGGCCATCCGAGGCGAAACTTTAATTCCTGTTAAAATATGGTATAGGAATTTTCGGCCTCATGGCTCCGGCTAAAGCATGTCTCAATGGGATAGGCCGCTACGCGCCGCAGCCATCCATGGCCGGAGTCATCATCCGAATCTGAGGCGCCGGGAGGACATCGTGAAATTCAAGCCGCTATCCAACGACCATCTCAAGGAATTGGAATCGATGGTTGCGTCGGACCGGTTTTCCACGGGCGTGTCGATTCTGGATTTACATGCGAAGGACCAATCCGCTCATTCGGCCTGCCGGCCGGAAGTGGTGCTCTGGCCGGAGACGGCGTCCGAAGTAGCCTCCATCCTCAGCTATGCCAACCGGAACCGCATCCCGCTGACCGGCTGGGGGTCCGGCTCCAGCCTGGAGGGCAACCCGATCCCCGTGTGCCGGGGGATCGTGCTCGATTTCAGCCGCATGAACCGCATCCTGGCCATCCGCGAAGAGGATTTCCAGGCGGACGTGCAGCCCGGCGTCATCTATCAGGACCTGAATGAGAAGCTCCGCCACACCGGCCTCTTCTTTCCGCCCGATCCGGGCGCACGGGCCACCGTCGGCGGCATGATCGCCAACAACGCCAGCGGCACGCGCACGGTGCTCTACGGCTCGACCCGGGACTACGTCATGCGCCTGGTGGTGGCGCTGGCGAACGGCGAACTGCTCGAAATGGGGACCCGCGCCAGCAAGAGCTCTTCGGGCTACAACCTCATCAATCTGTTTGTGGGCTCCGAAGGCACACTCGGCATCGTGGTCGAGGCGACCCTGCGGCTGGCGGGGTTTCCGGCCGAATATTCGGCCGCGGTTGCCACGTTTCCCACTGTCCAGGCGGCGGCTCAAACGGTTTATAACCTCAAGCGGTCAGGCCTCAACCCGGCGGCGCTCGAGCTGCTGGGGCCGGAGTGCATCGCCCTGATGAACCAGGTGGACCAGCTGGGGCTCAATGTGGCGCCGACGCTTTTCATCGAGTTTCATGGCACAACCACCAGCCAGCTGTCCGACGTGCTCGCCACCGCCAGGGACATCTGCGAAGCCCGGGGATGCATGGATTTCCGGCCGGGTCTGGGGCGGGCCGAGCGGGACCGGATCTTCAAAGCACGGCACGCCCTCGGCGAGATGATCCAGCACAACCACCCGGAGCATAAAATTCTAATCATGGACGTGGCGGTGCCCATCACCGCCTACACCGAACTGCTGGCAGCCATGCAGGCCGAAGTCGCCCCCCACGGCCTGATCCACTACACGCTGAGCCACGCCGGCAACGGCAACGTACATCTCAACATCGCCGGGCGCAGGGACGATCCCAAGGAATGGGAGCTCGTGCAGGCGGTCTCCGAGCGGCTGGTGATGAAGGCCATCGCTCTCGGGGGAACCGCCACCGGCGAGCACGGCGTGGGCCTCGGCAAGCGTAAATACATGCCCACCCAGCACGGCGCCGCTCTGGCATGGATGAAACAGATCAAAACTCTCTTCGACCCGAACGGAATCCTCAACCCCGGCAAGATTTTTCCCGAGTAGCGGGCTGCTAACGAACGGCGGAAACGCGTCGCCCCCTGTATCCGTGAGAGGGGCGAAACGGCTGAGCGCGTTACCTCCAGCCCGCTTTTTCCGCAACAGCTGTGGGCGTAAGCGGCGCGGATTTCAGCGGCGTTCGTTTTCCCTTCCCTTTGCTCGGAAGGTTGTGGTAATAATTTTCTTCCTGATTTAACACTCCGGCCGCCGGTATGGCCGCTGGGAAAAAGCGCCGCACCAAACATTCGCATACCGGCCCCCGAGGCCATTGACCCACACATCAATAAAAAATGAGGAGGAGTTATGAAAAAGCTGTTTGTCTTGGCGGTTCTCATGGTATTGGCCCTGGCTGGCAGGACGCTCGCCGCAGACACGGTCAAGATCGGCGTCTATCTGCCGTTGACCGGACAGATGGCTTACGGCGGCCAGCTGGAGCTGGAAGGCATTCAGATGGCCAGCAAGGAAGCCCCGACCGTCCTGGGCAAGAAAGTGGAGCTGTTCGTGGTGGACAACAAGTCCGACAAGGTCGAGGCGGCCAATGCGGTCAAGCGCCTGATCGAGAAGGAGAAAGTGGTCGCCATCATCGGCACCTACGGCTCCTCGCTCGCCATGGCGGGCGGCGAAGTCGCCGAGAAGGCCGGCGTCCCCATGGTCGGCACCTCATGCACCAACCCGCTCGTCACTCAGGGCAAGAAATACAGCTTCCGGGTCTGCTTTATCGACCCCTTCCAGGGTGCCGGCGCGGCGACCTATGCCTTCAGCGGGTTGAATGCGAAGACCGCGGCCCTGCTGGTGGACGTGTCCAACGACTACTCGGTCGGTCTGGCCACCTTCTTCACCCGGTCCTTCACCAAGTTGGGCGGCCAGGTCGTGGCCAACCTTAAATACCAGGCCGGCGACCAGGATTTCACGGCCCAGCTAACCGAAATCATCAGCAAGAAGCCGGACGTGCTGTTCATCCCCTCCTACTTCGCCGAGGGCGCCATCATCATGAAGCAGGTCAAGGAGCTGGGCGCCAAGTTCAACGTCATGGGCGGCGATGCCATGGACAACCCAAAGATCGTCGAGATCGGCGGCGCGGCCGTGGAAGGCTTCGTGCACACCACCTTCCCGTATGATCCTTCCATGAAGGACATGAGCCCGATCGCGAAGAAGTTCACCGAGAACTGGAAGAAGGCCTTCCCGGCCAAGGAGCCCAACGTTAACGCCGCCCTAGGCTACGACACCTATCTGATGGTGCTCGATGCCATCAAACGGGCCGGCAAGGCCGAGCCTGCGGCCATCACCAAAGCTCTGGCCGCCACCAAGGGCTTTGAGGGCGTGACCGGCAGCACCACCATCAACGCCACCCACGATGCCGAAAAACCCGTGGGCCTGGTGCAGATCAAAGACGGCAAGAAGACCTACATCGGCAGCATTACGCCCAAGCTCTAAAAGGGGTGTCGATAAGAGTCATGGGCGGTCGGGGGGAGGCAACGACCTTCCCCTGACCGTCATTTACAAGGAGGTTTATCTCTTCTTCTCGTGGGAGCGGCATCCCGCCGCGATGACATCGTGGCTGGAAGCCACTCCCACAAACAACAACTTTATCTTTTTGCAATGAGGCGGGACGAGCGCAATCCCGCCAGGGGCGGGACAGACGGGCGCTTATCAACGGTCTGCCAAAAAGGAGAATCGATGACCTGGGCCATGTTCGTTCAGCACGCCTTGAACGGGCTGACGCTGGGCAGCCTCTATGCCCTGATCGCCATCGGCTACACCATGGTCTACGGCATCCTGCGGCTGATCAACTTCGCCCACAGCGAGATTTTCATGTTAGGGGCCTACTTCGTGCTGTGGGGCCTCACCTTGTTTTACCTGCCCTGGTTCGTGGCCATCGTGGCGGCCATTTTCGTCACGGCCGCCATCGGCATCCTGGTCGACCGCGTGGCCTACCGCCCGCTGCGCGACGCGCCCCGGATCTCGGCCCTCATCAGCGCCATCGGCGTCTCGTTCTTCCTGCAGAATCTCACCATCGTGGCTTTCGGAGCCATCCCCCGGGAGGTCTACCGGCCGGCCTGGCTGGAAAACCCGATCCTGATGGGCGAGGTGCGCGTGCTGCCCCTCACGCTCTTTGTCCCGGCGCTTTCGTTCCTGCTCATGCTGGGCCTGGTCTGGATCGTCTACAAGACCAAACCCGGGCTGGGCATGCGCGCCATTTCCAAGGACATCGAGACGAGCTACATCATGG
>CAZEKN010000088.1:0-8606 GCA_964512755.1 uncultured Desulfatibacillum sp.
CAGCAAAGCGGCGAACCGCGGGACGGCTCCCCGGTTCGCCGCTGCGTTTAGGCGTGCACAATGGATCAACAGCAACTGAGGACCTTGGAGCAGCGCTGCATCCAGGAGGAGGCGCCGGAGTGCACGGCCGCCTGCCCGATCCATGTGGACGCCCGGGCCTTCGTCGGCCATGTCGCCCGGGGCGAATGGCAGGCGGCCTGGAAGATCCTGCACAAAACCATGCCGTTTCCCGGCATCCTGGGCCGGATCTGCGACGCGCCCTGCCGCCAGCGCTGCAAGCGCATAGAGGCCGGGGACCCCATTCAAATCGGCGCGCTCGAGCGCGCCTGCGTGGCGACCCCGCCCCCTCGCTTCCGCGTTCAACCGCTGCCGGGCAAGGGTAAAACCATTGCCGTCATCGGCAGCGGGCTGAGCGGGCTGACCGCCGCCTGGGACCTGGCCCGCAAGGGATACGGCATTCGCATAGCCGAGCCTGGCCCGCGGCTGGGCGGCCCGCTGCGGAAGATCCCCGGCCACCGTCTGCCGGAGGCGATGCTCGATGCGGAGTTGGATCGGCTGATCGCTCTCGGCGTCGCAGCTCAGGTGAACGTCGCGGTCGAACCAAGGGAATTTCTGGAGCAGTGCCTGGTGGAGTGCGACGCTGTTTTCATCAGCATAGAGGGCGTTCCGGAACAAAACTGGGACCTCGCGCGGGACGGTTCCGGCCGCATCATCGTAACGCCTTTGCAGCAGGCCACCAGCCGGCCGGGGATTTACGCCGGCGGCCGGGCCGATACCGTCGGCCCCTCTCCGGTGTGGCAGGCGGCCGAAGGCCGTTGGGCCGCCACCTCTATTGACCGGTTTTTGCAGAAGGTGTCGCCGACCGCCGGCCGCGAGAAGGACGGCCCTTACAAAACCCGATTGTACACGAGCCTGGAGGGTGTCGAAGCGCTGCCAAGGGTTGCCGCCGCCGACCCGGAATCGGGGTATTCGATCGACGAGGCCATCTCCGAAGCCGGCCGCTGCCTGCAGTGCGAATGCCTGGAGTGCGTCAAGGTCTGCGCCTATCTCGAACGCTTCGGCGCCTACCCGCGCAAATACGCCCGCGAGATCTACAACAACGAATCCATCGTCATGGGGATGCGGCAGGCCAACCAGCTGGTCAACTCCTGCAGCCTCTGCGGCCTGTGCGAGCGCGTCTGCCCCGAGGATTTCGCCGTGCAGGACCTCTGCCTGCGGGCCCGCCGCAGCATAGTGCGGCGGGGCAAGATGCCGCCCTCGGCCCATGAGTTCGCGCTGCAGGACATGCGCTTCAGCCTGAGCGAGCGCTTTCGCCTCGCACGCCATGCGCCTGGACGCACGCAAAGCTCGCATGTTTTCTTCCCGGGCTGCCAGCTCTGCGCCTCGAGCCCCGGCCAGGTCAAGCGGTTGTATCGCCACCTGATGGAGTGCCTGCCCGGCGGCACGGGCCTGATGCTGGGCTGCTGCGGGGCCCCGGCCTTCTGGGCCGGCCAGGAAGACGAGTTCCATCGGGTCGCCGAGGGAGTCCTCCGGGACTGGGAAGCGCTGGGGCGGCCCCGGCTCATCGCGGCCTGCTCGACGTGCTATCGTATGTTCACCGAGCACCTCCCCAACGTGCCGACGATTTCCCTGTGGCAGCTGCTGGAAGAAATCGAGCTGCCGGCGTCTTTCGCCTCGGCTTCGGACCGGGCCCTTGCGGTTCACGACCCGTGCACCACACGGCCCTATCCGGCCGTCCAGGATGCCGTCCGGCGGCTGCTGATGCGTATCGGGGTCTCGGTTGAGGAACTGACTCTCAGCCGGGACAAGACCGAATGCTGCGGGTTCGGGGGCCTCATGCAAAACGCGAACCCCGATCTCTCCCGTGAAGTGGCCGCCCGCCGGGCTCGCAGCAGCCCGCTGGATTATCTCACCTATTGCGCCATGTGCCGGGACAGCCTCGCGGCCGTAGGCAAGCGTGCGCTGCACCTTCTCGATATCTTCTTCCCGGAAGCGGGCCCGGACGGCGTGGAACCGGCAGCGCGGCCGCGGCCGGGTTGGTCCGAGCGTCAGGAGAACCGCGCACGGCTGCGAGACTCCCTCGCGAAGGAGCTATGGGGCGAAAGGCAAAAGGCCATGCCGACATACGAACGTATCCGACTGATCATCGCGCCCGAGGTCGCCCAACTCATCGATCGGCGGCGCATTCTGGATGAAGACATCCGTCGGGTCATCTATGAGGCGGAAGAGAGCGGCCATGTGGCGGTTCACCCCCGGACCGGTCGGATAAAGGCCTGCCATCGGCCCTATCGGGCGACCATTTGGGTGGAGTACTCTCCGACTCCGGAGGGCTATGTGGTCCACACGGCTTACAGCCACCGCATGGAGGTCACGGGAGGGCCGCGGAGATGAAGGCCGAAAACGTGGACCCGGAGGACCTGCAGTGGGTCTGCCGGAAATGCAATCGACCGCTGGAGGCCGGCACCGCCTCCGTCGAATACATGGGCAACCAGTTCACGACCGAGCTTCCCACTTGCCCGGGTTGCGGGTTTGTTCTGATATCGGAATCGCTGGCATTGGGCAAGATGGCCGAAGTGGAGCAGATCCTGGAAGACAAGTGATGGCCGATACGCCTTCTCTCCCACTTTATGAATCCGCTGCCCTGCAGGCGGTCACGGGTCCGGCGCTTCGGCCGGGCGGCCTGGAGATCACGCAACGGGCCTTGTCCTATTGCGCCTTGCCGGCCGGCGCGCAGGTGGCTGACCTCGGCTGCGGGATCGGAGCCACGGTTGACCACCTGCGGCGGCACCATCGGCTTAGGGCCGTGGGCCTCGATTGTTCAGCCGGCATGCTCGGCCACGCCCGGCAGAAGGATCCCCGACTGCCCCTGGTACGGGGTGATGCGTCCTGTCTGCCGTTTGAAGACGGCCGCCTGTCCGCAGTGCTGTGCGAGTGCTCCCTCACGCTGGTGGATGATATGGATGCAGCCTGGCGCGAAATCCGCCGCGTGCTCGCCCCCGGCGGATTCCTGATCCTGACGGACATCTATGTTCGCGCCCCGCACCAAGCCGCGGGCCTGACAACGCTTCCAGGGACCTTTTGCCTCAAAGGCGCAAGGTCCCGCGACGAGATAGCGGCCCGGATGCAGCGTTCCGGGTTCGCGCTCATCGCCTGGGAGGACCACTCCGAGGCCTTGAAGCGCCTGGCGGCCGAGCTGGTGCTCGCCTGCGGTTCGCTGCAGGCGCTCTGGGGGGCGGGCGGCGACCCCGGCAGCGCACCAGCTTGCGCGGCCGCCGTGCGTCAAGCCCGCCTCGGGTATTTTCTATCGGTAGCCCGCAAGGAGGTCATCCCGTGATGAACGACCTCATGCTCCGCATGCTGCAGCTGTCCCAGAAGGGCTACGGCTGCAGCCAGATCCTGATCCGGCTCATTCTGGAAGCACGGGGGGAGGACAACCGCGATTTGGTCCGCGCAATGGCCGGCCTGGCCTATGGCTGCGGGGGAGGCCGCGCCACCTGCGGCACGCTGACCGGGGCCTGCTGCGCATTGGCGCTTTACGCCGGCAAGGGCCGGGATGACGAGGCGGCGGACGACCGGCTCATGCTGATGCTGCAGGAGCTGTCGGACTGGTTCTGGAACCATGTGGGGAGCCCCCACGGCGGAATGGACTGCGAGGCCATTGTGGGTGAGGCCGGCCCGACCGCCGCCCGGCAGCGCTGCGGCGTGATCGTAGCGGACACCTTCGCCAAGGTGCTGGAGATCCTGGCCGCCAACGGCTTCGACCCCTCCGGCGCCGGGCCGGATGAACGCTGATGGCAGCCGGCATGACCGCAAGCGTCTGTCCCGTGTGCTTGAACCGCATCCCCGCGGAACGGGTCTCCTCCGGAGAACGTGTGGAGCTGGTCAAAACCTGCCCCGAGCATGGGACGTTCCGAACGGTTGTCTGGAACGGCCGCCCGGCCCTCGGCGAGTGGCGGCGGCCCAAGACTCCCGCCGTTCTGCGCCCGGTCTTTCATGAGACCCAATTGGGCTGCCCTTTCGACTGCGGTTTGTGCCGTGAGCACCGCCAGCGCTCCTGCACCGTCCTGATAGAGGTGACTCGCCGCTGCAACCTAAACTGCACCGTCTGCTTTGCCGAGTCTCGTCCGCAGGACGCCCCGGATCCCAATCTCTCAGAAATCCGGGATTGGTATCAAATGGCCTGGAGCCTCGCTCCCGGCAGCAACATCCAGCTCTCCGGCGGCGAGCCCACGGTCCGGGACGACCTACCCGAAATCGTAGCTGCCGGCCGGGAAGCCGGCTTCGGGTTCGTTCAACTCAACACCAACGGGATCCGGCTGGCCGGGGACGGCGGATACGTGAAGGCCCTCAAGGACGCCGGGCTGGCCAGCGTCTTCCTGCAGTTCGACGGCACCGACGATGCGATCCACCTGAAGCTGCGCGGTCGACCGTTGGCGGACGTGAAACGCCGGGCGATCGACGCCTGCTCGGATCAGGGCATCGGGGTCGTGCTGGTGCCCACCTTGGTCCCGGGGGTGAACACCGACCGGATCGGAAGTCTGTTGCAGATGGCCGTCAGTTGGTCGCCGGGCGTGCGTGGCGTGCATTTCCAGCCGGTCAGCTACTTCGGCCGCTACCCGCATCCGATCGACGGCTCCGCCCGGATCACGTTGCCGGAGTTGATGGCCGCAATCGAATGCCAGTCGGCCGGGAGGTTCAAAGCAGCTGATTTTCGGCCGCCCGGATGCGAAAACGCCTGGTGCTCGTTCCACGCCGACTACATCGCTCTGCCGGACGGTCGAGTCCAAGCACTGCATTCCGCCCGGCCGTTTCCGGGCTGCTGCGCACCGATCCCGGCCGAGGAGGGTGCGCGGCGCGCGATGGCGCACGTCTCCCGGCAATGGGCGGCGCCGGATCGAAGAGCGGTGCATCCCAGGCCCGCGGCGGTCGAGAACGCGGACGGCGCCGCCGGCTCGCGCGGCAGCGCACCGATGCAGTTGGACGATTTCCTCGACCGGGCCCGCACTCACGTGTTCACAGTCTCCGCCATGGCCTTCCAGGACGCCTGGACCTTGGACCTGGAGCGGTTGCGCGAATGCTGCATCCATGTGCTGGATCCGATTCACGGGCTGGTGCCTTTCTGTGCGTTCAATCTCACCGCTGCCGATGGAAGGGCGTTGTATCGACGATGAACACGCTGCGCGTCACGCCGCTCGAACGCTGGATCAAGGACCGGATCGGCCTTGAACCCCGGAGCACCTTCACCCGGGATGACGTGAGGCGATTTCAGCTGGAAAAGCTCAGACAGATCCTGGCTTATGCGACCCGCCGCAGCCCGTTTTACCGCCGACAGCTGTCCGGCCGTTCAACTGCCGCTTTATCGGATTTCGCGGATTTCGCGGAGGTTCCCTTCACGACCGCGGAGGATCTGGCCCGAGACCCGCTCGAATTCCTTTGTGTCTCCCAGTCGGACGTGGCCCGCGTGGTCACGCTCCGGTCCTCCGGTTCGACCGGCCAACCGAAACGAATTTTTTTCGACCCGGAGGACCTGGAACGGACCGTCGATTTTTTTCACCAGGGCATGTCGTCACTGGTTTATCCCGGAGACCGCGTGCTCATCTTGATGCCCGGCGGCCTGCCGGGCAGTATCGGGGAGTTGCTCGTCGAGGGGCTCGCCCGCATGCACGTGGAAGGAATCGTTCACGGGCCGGTCCAGGATCCCGCGGAAGCCATCGATGAGATTCTTGCCCGTCGGGCACAATGCCTGGTCGGGATTCCCGTGCAGGTTCTCTCGCTGGTCCGACACCCCCAAAGCCAGCGCATCCCAAAGGGATTCATCCGCAGTGTTCTGTTGAGCACCGATTACGTGCCCGCCGCCATTGTGGCGGACATCCAACGGACCTGGGGCTCCAGGGTCTACCAGCACTACGGCATGACGGAAATGGGATATGGCGGAGGGGTCGAGTGCGACGCGCACGACGGCTACCATCTCCGCGAGGCCGACCTTTTCGTGGAGACCGTCGACCCGGCCACCGGCCGGGCACTGCCCGACGGTGTTTCCGGCGAGGTCGTCTTCACCACCCTCACCCGCCGCGCCATGCCCCTGATCCGCTACCGCACCGGCGATCAGGCCCGGTTCCTTCCCGACTATTGTCCCTGCGGCAGCATGCTGCGGCGTCTCGGCAAGGTGCAGGGCCGGTTGACGAACGGTGCGGCGCTGGGGCCGCTGACCTGGCTCAAGATGGCGGCATTGGACGAGGCGCTGTTCGCCATACCGTCCGTGCTCAACTACCAGGCCGAACTCGTCCCGGCCAACGGATGCAGCCGACTGAGGATAACTCTGCATTGCGATCCTTGCCGGTTGGCCGAGACCGTGGCCCGGATCCAGGCGGCACTTGCCCGTTTGCCGGCGGTCCATGAGGCCGTCGCCCGGGGACGCCTGGCCATCGACCCGATCCGGCTGACACCCGAAGCCTGGTTCACGAGCGGGGCCGCAAAACGAACCCTTATCGACCGAAGACAGGAGCGATCGATTGCATGAAAACGAATTCCGTTGCCGCTATCGTGCTGGCGGCCGGATTTTCCGAACGCATGGGAGATTTCAAACCCCTGATGATGCTCGGAGGGATGACCGTCCTGGAGCGCGTCATCCGGCTGTTCCAGTCCGTCGGGGTCGGCCGCATCCATGTGGTCACCGGGCACCGCGCGGCCGAGCTGATTCCTCTCATTGATCGATGGGGCGGCCGCAGCGTCGTGAACGCCCGCTATAGGGAAGGGATGTACGCTTCCGTGGCGGCCGGCGTATCGAGCCTGGAAGAGGGCGCCGCGTCCTTCTTCGTCTTGCCCGTGGACATCCCCCTCGTCAGGCAGGCAACCCTGCGCTCTCTGATGGAGGCTTTCCCGGACGGCCGGGCGGCGATCTGCCACCCAACCTTCCAGGGCCGGCGCGGACACCCCCCTCTGATCGGCAGGCGCTTCAGCGCAGCCATTATAAATGGACAGGGAAACGGCGGCCTCAAGGCCCTGCTCGAACGCTTCGAAAGCGAAGCCCTCGCCGTTCCGGTCGCCGATGAATTTATTCTGTGGGACCTGGATGGTCCGGACGATTACCAGCGCCTGTGTGACCGTTTGAAAACGCGCGACATTTTGTCCCCGGCCGAGTGCCATGCGCTGCTGGTCGAAAAATTGAAAGTCCCCCCGGCCGTATGGACTCACGGCCGCGCCGTGGCCGAGCAGGCGCTTTGCATCGGTCGGGCCCTCACAGCAGCGGGCTGCCGCTTGGACCTTGGTCTGATCCACACGGCAGCGCTCGTGCACGACATGGCGCGGGGAGAACCGGACCACGCACGCCGCGGGGCGGAAATCCTGCGTGAATTGGACATGCCGCTGATGGCCGAAATCGTTGAGGCCCATATGGACTTGAACGTCGAAATGGAAGACCCCATCCGTGAGGCGGAGGTCGTATTTCTGGCCGACAAGTTGATATGCGAAGATCGCTGGGTGGGGATCGACCGGCGCTTTTCGCCGCGCCTGCAGAACTACCGCGCCGACCCTCGGATCGCGGCCTCCATTCGATCGAAACTGGAATCCGCTCGAAGGTCCGCCGACCGGATCGAATCCCTCATTGGCCGGCCGCTGACCAGCCTGCACCCTCTCGATTGTTAGGCAGAGCCATGATCAGGCGCTTGAAAAACCGGCCGGTGGTCCGGCTGCACCTTTGGCTGGAAACCGAAAAAGGCGTTTTTTTCGGTCTGGGGCGATGGAAGCTTCTGGAAAGAATCCAATCCGGCCAGTCCCTGAAGGGCGCCGCCGAGTCGCTCGGGATGAGCTACCGCGCGGCCTGGGGGAAAATCAAACATACCGAAGACGTTCTGGGGCTGGCGCTGATCGAAAAGAAAGCGGGTAAACGAGCCGGATACCGGCTTACCGAAGACGGCATCGCTCTGATGGCCTGCTTCAGCCGCTGGTTCAAGGAGGTCGAAAGGTACTCCTTGAGGCGGGCCAGAAGGCTTCTGCCTTGCGACCCCATCGCTTTCTCAGAACCCGGCTCGCAGCACCCCGGAGATTCTGCAGACGATTCCAAAGAGGCGATCCCTCTGCCGTAATTTTCAAACGCCGCTTGGCTGGTCCTTTGTGTTAATTATAACATATTAAAATTATTATATGATTTTTATTTTTTAAATTGACAATCCTCCTGGGCTCTGCCAAAAAAGACATAATAACCCTTTCTCGTCCCAACGCATTCATCAATATCGCCAACGTATTTCACCCAAAACCGGGAGAGCATCCATCGGCTCACCCATTGGCCGGAAGAAAGGAGGCTGCCATGGAGGTCAATCGACGGGAGTTCCTGAAAGTGAGCGGGGCAGGTGTCGTCGGCTTGTCCTTGCTCCAGCTGGGCGTCGACGTCAAGCCCGTTCGGGCTTACACGCAGACGCTCAAAATCGAAGGTGCCAAGGAGATCGTCAGCGTCTGCCCCTTCTGTTCGGTCAGCTGCCACATCATCGCCCATGTCAAGGACGGCAAACTCGTCAGCACCGAAGGGGACCCCGACTACCCCATCAACCAGGGAGCCCTCTGCGCCAAGGGCGCATCGATGCTGACCATGACCCGCAACGAACAGCGCC
>CAZEKN010000089.1:0-8553 GCA_964512755.1 uncultured Desulfatibacillum sp.
CGGCACCCGCCAGCACCATGGCCTGCCGCCGCAGCCCTGGTCGTTTTTCGCAAAGATTTACGAGCATATCGTCTCCGCCGGCAAGGGCTTCGTGGCTTTGGCTGAATACCAAAACCGTTGGATTGCCAGCGCCGTGTACGCTCTCTACCGCGACCAGGCGATCTATAAATACGGCGCGTCGGATCGGGAGCTGCAGCACCTCCGCCCGAACAACCTGATCATGTGGGAGGCTATCCGCTGGTGTTGCCGCCACGCCGTCCGAAGCTTCAGCTTCGGACGCACCGAGCCCGAGAACGAGGGGCTCCTGCAGTTCAAGCGGGGCTGGGGGACCTCGGAAAGCACTCTGACCTATTATCGATACGATCTGAGGGCCAATCGGTTCGTTGCCGGCACGACTTCGGCCGGCAAATTGAACGGGCTCTTCAGGAGAATGCCGGTGCCGGTGTTGAGGATTGCCGGCAATCTTCTATATCGCCACATGGGATGATGCGAGCACGCATGAACGCTGGCCGGCATCAAAATCGCCTTTTTTACGCGCTCAAGCCTATGATCCCGAGGGGGCTGCAACTTTTTCTGCGGCGCCAGATCGCACGGCACAAGCGGGCGAAATACGCCCACATTTGGCCGATCGACCCGGATTCAGGCAGGCCGCCGAAGGGTTGGCCGGGCTGGCCCGATGGCAAGCAGTTCGCTCTGGTGCTCTCGCACGACGTGGACACCCTCAGAGGCTATCGTCGTGTCCTTAAGCTCGCCGATCTCGAAGAGGAGATGGGTTTTCGTTCCCAGTTCAACTTCGTGCCGGAGCGTTACGCCAACGTCGATACCCGCCTGCTGGACGAGCTCAAGCAGCGCGGCTTCGGGATCGGCGTCCACGGGCTCACTCACGACGGCAAGCTGTTCAGCTACAGAGAGATCTTCAACGAAAGCGCGCCCCGGATCAACGCCTATCTGGAAGAATGGGGCACCCGGTCGTTTACGGCACCCTCGATGATGCGCAACCACGAGTGGATGCACGAGTTAAACATGGATTTCTGTGTTTCGACCTTCGACACGGACCCCTTCGAGCCCCAATCCGACGGGGCCGGCACCATCTTCCCCTATTGGGTGCAGGGCCGATCACCCGACCATGGATTCCTGGAGCTGCCGTACACACTGGTTCAGGATTTTACCTTGTTTGTCATACTCGGCGAGACGAGCATCGATCTTTGGAAGCAGAAGCTGGGCTGGATCGCCGAGAAGAGGGGCATGGCCCTGCTGAACAGCCATCCGGATTATATGAACTTCGGGTCAGGAGCATGTCAGTCTGAGGAATACCCCGCCGCGTTTTACAGGGCGTTTCTGGAGTATATCAAGCGCGATTTCAACGATCGGTACTGGCATGCATTGCCGTCCGGCGTCTGGAATTTCTGGGCAACCCATGTTCAGCCCGAGCTTGTTTCTTCCGAGCGGGCCATGCCTTGCTCATAACCTTCAATATTTTTTTACGGGCATCGGATCATGAAATCAAACAATGGATACAAGACCATATGGATCGATCTGGACAACTCGCCGCACGTACCGTTCTTCTCTCCGATCATCAGGCGGTTTGCCGAGAAGAATCATAACGTATTTCTTACGGCGCGTGACTGCGCCCAGACCTGCGGACTTGCCGATTACTATAAGTTCAAATACCGAAGGGTCGGCAGGCACTACGGGAAAAACAAGGCCCTCAAAGTGTTCGGGACTCTGTTCCGGACGCTTCAGCTGATGCCGATCGCCGCCCGCGTCAAACCCGCCGCTGCGGTGTGCCACGGGTCCCGGGCCATGGTGCTCGCATCCAACCTGTTGAGGATCCCCTCGGTGATTTTGATGGACTACGAATTCGGGAAAAACCTTCCTTTTTCGAAGCCCACGCTTCTAATTTTTCCCGAGGTGGTTGCAGCGAGCATCGCGCTTTCGGATGACGGGCGTATCCGCAGCTATCCGGGCATCAAAGAGGATGTCTATGTTCCCTTCTTCGAGCCCAGCCCTTCGATCAAGGACGAGCTCAAACTGGGCGATAACGACATCGTGGTCACCATTCGGCCGCCGGCGACCGAAGCGCACTACCACAACGCCGAGAGCGAAGGCCTGTTCGGTGCGGTCTTGAACCGGCTGGGGGCGTTGCCGAACCTGAAAATGATCATTTTGCCGAGAAACGAGATCAAACAGACCGCCTGGATAAAAGAAAAATGGCCGGAGCTCATCCGGACCGGAAAAATCCTGATTCCCTCGCATGTCGTGGACGGCCTTAATCTGATCTGGCATTCGGACCTGGTCGTGAGCGGGGGCGGCACCATGAACCGAGAAGCCGCAGCGCTGGGGGTGCCGGTTTACAGCATCTTCCGCGGCCCCATCGGCGCCGTGGACCGATATTTGGAGTCCAACGGCCGCCTGACGCTGCTGGCATCCGTTGAGGATGTGCAGAGCAAGATCGACATTCGCAAACGCGATCACATGGGGAATCACCGGAAAACCGAATCGCGATCTCTGGACTCTATCATGGCCACCCTTTGCGGCTTTATCGGTGAGGGGAATTTAGCGGATGCCCGGGGCCGCCGGCTGTAGGCAATCGAAATTTCGAACATAGGAGAAGGAGTTTAGCTCAACATGCTGATTCATCTCGTCTGTGCCGCTCGCCCGAACTTCATGAAAGTGGCGCCGCTGTACCATGCGCTCAAGAACGAACCGTGGGCGGATCCGGTCATCGTGCACACGGGGCAGCATTATGATCCGAACATGTCCGACGCTTTTTTCCAGGATTTGGGGATGCCCCGGCCGGATATTTATCTGGGCGTGGGAAGCGGCAGCCATGCCGAGCAGACCGCTAAAGTCATGGTGGCATACGAGAAGATCATTTATGAGCTGAGGCCTGATCTGGTTATCGTGGTCGGGGATGTGAACTCGACGGTGGCAGCCACCCTGGCAGCCTCCAAGGTCTCATACCCCTCCGACGGCTCAGCCGGCCAGGCGCGGAGGCCTTTGGTCGCCCATCTCGAGGCGGGGCTGCGTTCCTTCGACCGGCGCATGCCGGAGGAAGTCAATCGGCTGGTGACCGACGCCCTGGCGGACATGCTCTGGACGCCCTCCAGGGATGCGGTCGAGAACCTGCTGCGGGAAGGGGTGCCCGAGGCCAAAATACAGTTTGTCGGAAACATCATGATCGATTCGCTCGAGATGCTGAGAGGAAAGATCGAGGCCCAGAGCACCCATGTTTCCCTCGGGCTTGCGCCCGGCGATTACGGCGTGGTGACGCTGCACCGCCCTTCCAATGTGGATGACGCAGCCGTGCTGAAAAGCCTGTGCAGCGCGTTGCAGGTCATTTCGGAAAAGATTCCCCTGGTCTTCCCCGTCCATCCGAGAACCCGCAAAAAGCTCGAAGAGACGAATCTTCTGTCTTCGATGACGAACGGGCACCGCCTGCTCCTGCCGGAGCCCATGAATTACGTGCGGTTCATGAGCCTCGTGTTCAACTGCCGAATGGTCATCACGGACTCCGGCGGTATCCAGGAGGAAACCAGCTACCTGGGCATCCCCTGCTTGACGGTCCGGGAAAATACCGAGCGGCCGATCACCGTTACGCACGGGACCAACCGGCTGTGTGCGCTCGAAAATTTAGGAGAGCAGGCTGACCGGGCCATGCAGGCCCAGGCCTCCAAAAAGAAAGGCATCGATCTCTGGGACGGAAAAACCGCCGGAAGGATTGTAACGATACTGAGGGGCGTCGCCGAACGGAGGAGCAGGGTTGTTTGACCCTTCTCACGCGGCAAGGGCCGACGCCAGGTTAAGAGGGATCCATTGGTGAATATGCAGCAGGAAATCGGTATCATGAAGAACGGCGCATGGTTGAAGCCGCTCCGGATGCGCTTGGCGATGATCGAGGCGATACGGGCGATGTCCTTTCGCGGGCTTCAGCGCATGTTTCGTCCCCAGGAGCGGTTGTTCGTTTTTCGTTTCATCCGATCCGGCGGCGAAATCGCTCCCCAGGGATTGAGCCTTCGGTATACCGCCATCGCCATGATCGGGCTGGCCGATGAAGATGAATCGGTGGTGCGCAGATGCCTCGGCGGGCTCAGCGCGCATGATGTCTGCGCGTGCTTGATCAGCGAAGCGGCCCGGTCCGACAATTTGGGCAACATCGCTCTGTCCGTTTGGGCCGCCAGTGCTTCGGGTTACGGCGAGCGTGGAGCCGCACTCAATCGGCTGGCGGACATGAAAGCCGACCAGAAGCCTTATCCGACGGTTGAGCTCGCATGGGCCTTGGAGGCGCTCTGCCATGAACAGGGCCATCGAGCCGAAGACCTGCAGCGGAAACTGGCGCAGCGCCTGATCCAGGCCTTCAACCCCGATTCGGGAGCCTTTCCGCATGCCATCGGCGACGTCGGCAGCCGACTCCGGTCGCACGTGTCCTGTTTTGCCGATATGGTCTATCCCATCCACGCGCTTTCTACTTTTGCAAGGCGTTGGGGAGACTCCTCCGCTCTGGATGCCGCACGGCGCTGCGGCGATCTGATTTGCAGGCTTCAAGGCCCGGCCGGGCAGTGGTGGTGGCATTACGACTACCGGACCGGCCGCGTGGTCGAACATTACCCCGTCTATTCCGTGCACCAGGACGGAATGGCGCCGATGGCGCTTTTGGCCCTGGACGAAGCCGGCGGCGGGAACCATGCCGGGGGCATCGCCGGAGGGCTCGACTGGATCGGCCATTCCCCCGAGGTGGCTTCCCCCTTAATCGACAAGACCGCCGATCTCATATGGCGGAAAGTCGGCCGGCGCGGACCCAAGAAAGTCTCTCGGTACCTCCAGGCGGTCGCCAGTCGGCTGCACCCCTCATGCAGAGTGCCGGGGTTGAACCGCGTTTTTCCGGCCGACGCCGTTGACTATGAAACGAGGCCCTATCATCTGGGCTGGATTCTGTTCGCCTGGAATCCGAGGCGGATGGACGCCATCAGCCGGGAGGGTTCGGGGACTGAAACCACTCGTCGCTGCAATTAACTGAGAAACGTCGCTTGCTGCATCTTTGCCGCAATAAATGGGAACGGAAAATTTGAGCAACAAAAAACATTCTAGCTATGCGCTCATCACGGCGGCGCGAAATGAAGAAGACTACATCGCTAATTGCATGGATTCGGTTGTCGGCCAGCGCGTCAAGCCGGATTATTGGGTTATTGTCAGTGATGGTTCTGTCGACCGGACCGAAGAGATCGTTAGAGACTACGCTCGATTGAACGGCTGGATCCATCTGGTGAGAAAGGAGCCTGCCCCTTCTCAGGTTGGATTCTCATCAAAAGTCTTTGCACTGAAAAAAGGAGTTGAACAGCTAAACCATAGGCGATTCGATTATATAGGGCATCTCGATGCCGACATCACATTGCTCCCTAATTACTACTCCATTATACTGGATGAGTTTGAAAGAAACCCACGGCTGGGCATCGGCGGCGGATATATCCTTGAGTCCATAAGCGGTGAATTTAGGAGCCGGAAGGCGAATTCTCCGTGGTCGGTCGCAGGCGGAATTCAATTTTTTCGATATGAATGCTACCAGGATATTGGCGAGCTTATACCCATGCCCCATGGTGGTGAAGATTGGTATGCCGAGATTATGGCACGAATGCATCATTGGGAGGTGAAAGCCTTTCCGGCTGTTCCAGCATTCCATCACAAACCAAGCGACATGCGGCGTGGTGTCATAAAGGAAGCCAAGCGGTTGGGTGAAATGGACTATAGCCTGGGGACTCATCCGCTTTTTGAGATTGTAAAATGCCTTCGAAGAATAAAGTTGAAACCTTATGGGGTGTCCGCCGCAGTAAGGTTATTTAGCTTCTGCAAATTGTTGATTGAAAGATGCCCACGGGTTGTCAACCGGGATGTTGCTCTGTTCCTGCGCAGAGAACAGCTTTTGAGATTGAAACAATTCGCAATGGGCCTCAAAATGCGTGATCTGTAGCCTGAAGCATCCCAATCGGAACCATTCAAGAATACCGCCTTCGGGTCAGTCAACCAACCGGAAATAACTATCTTATGGACGTGTCCATTATCATTGTAAACTGGAACTCCGCCGACTATGTGCATGCATGTATCCAATCGCTGCATGAGCAGACATCCGGAATGGCCTACGAGGTCATCGTGGTGGACAACGCTTCTTTCGACGGCTGCGGTGAGAGGCTGGCCACTGAATTTCCAGGAGTCGTATTCGTGCAGAGCCAGAGCAATTTAGGATTCGGCCGCGCAAACAACCTCGGCGCCAAGCATGCCAATGGAAAGGTGCTGCTCTTCCTGAACCCGGACACCGACATCAAGGATCGCGCCATTGATCGTCTCCATGAGCAGTTTTGCAGATTGGACCATCCTGGAGCGGTCGGTTGCCGCTTGCTCAACAGTGACGGTTCGTTGCAGAAAAGCTGCGTACAGGCGTTGCCCACGGTGCTCAACCAGATTCTCGATGCCGATGTGCTGCAGCGGTGGTTCCCCAAGTCTGGTTTTTGGGGGGCAGCCGCGCTTTACGATGGAAAAATGGAGGCGGTGGAAGTAGAAGTTGTTTCAGGGGCGTGTCTGATGATGCGCAAGGATGTCTTTGAATGTGTGGGCGGGTTTAGCCCTGAATTCTTCATGTATGGTGAAGACCTCGACCTTTGTTTCAAAGCACGCCTCGCCGGCCTGCGCAACTACCATGTCGGTCAAGCGGTGATCGTTCATCATGGCGGCGGCAGTTCCGATCGTGCCATCAGCAATTTTTCCAATGTGCTGGTGAGAGAGTCGATGAGCCGGTTCCTGCGAAAATCCCGTGGCCCTCTTTACAGCAGCTGCTATCGAGCCGCCATGTGCGGGATGGCGGTGATCCGCATGACTCTTCTCGGAGTTCTTTTCCCCGCCTGGCTTGCCGGGGGTGGAGTCCGCAGGTGGAGGGCCGTTTTCCGGAAATGGTGGGGGGTCCTCCGCTGGGGGCTTGGGCTCGAACAATGGACCCGGCAATACGATCGACTGGAACCGGTGCCTGTTCGCCCGATGGACGGAGCGGTCAAGTCGTGCCCGGGGCCTGCGGGGAACTGAATTTTGAATTTCAGGAACGGTTTGATAAACGTGTTGCGTCTGCGACTGTGTGTTCTTGAACAACTGCAGGCGGAGCGGGTTTTTCAAACCGTTCGTCTTGATCAGGACTGGCATCAGGCTTGCTTCTTTCGGGCCGACGGTTCGGCACCCCCCGGGACACCCCTATTTCGGATAGGCACCGGCCGAGCAGCCGCCTCGTTTTCATCGAACACCGGCCTTACCATCCATCATGGTTGAAAACGCAACCAACATCAATCTGATCGGGTCGCTTTTTTTAGTTTCTGTGGCGATCCTCTTGTTCTACTTGCCCAAGCGATTGGCCGCCATCCCCTTTTTCATCATCGGGGCATACATGACATTCGGCCAAAGAATCATTGTATTGGATTTCAACATTTATGTCCTGCGCATCGTGATTCTGCTGGGCTGGTTGAAGGTTTTTCTGGACAGACAAAATTATTCGATCCAATTCAACAGCCTCGATAAAGTCATTTTATTGTGGATCTTGGCGCATTCGTTGATCTTCATTATCCGCGAGCAAACGATCAGCGCACTGAAGTACCAGCTGGGGTTCATTTTTAATACGGCCGGATTATATTTTTTGTTCAGATATTTCGCTCTGGATTTCGAAGACTACAAAGACAACCTGAAATGGTTTGCCGTTATCATCATCCCCCTCGGATTGTTTTTCCTCGTCGAATCAACTACGCAGAACAATCTTTTCAGCGTTTTCGGAGGGGTATCCGAACAAGCGATCATCCGTGAAGGACGCCTCCGATGTCAGGGGCCTTTCCGGCACCCGATTTTGGCCGGAACCTTTGCTGCGACCGCGGTCCCGTTGTTTGTTTCAATGTTGTGGAATGGGGACAACAGGGGCTTATCCATTCTGGCAATCTGCTCCTGCCTGATCGTCATCATCACCTCTGCCTCAACGGGTCCGCTCATGGCCGTCGCCGGTGGCGGGATGGCATTGTGCGCATGGAAACTGCGCAGATACTTGTGGGTTGTGAGATGGGGAATAGCCTTGGGACTGCTGGTGTTGCATCTGTATATGAACGCGCCGGTCTGGTATCTTTTTTCAAGGATCGGAGATCTGGCCGGAGGCGGCGGCTGGCACCGATCGGAGCTGATCAACAAGGTGATTGAACACTTTGATATGTGGTGGCTGGCAGGCACAAGTTTTGCTAATACTGCCGAGTGGTTCCCATACACCGTAGCCATCGGGAGTGAGGAATCGGCTGATTTTACAAACCAATTCGTTGAAGAGGCCATTACCGGCGGTTTGGTCACCTTGTCCTTGTTTATAAGCATTCTTGTCCTATGTTATAATTATTTGGGGCGGGCGTTGATAAGATTCGAAGACCAGGAAGATGAATCAAAATACTTATGGTGCTTAGGCGCAGGCCTGTTTGCGCACATCATATCATTTTTTTCGGTTTCCTACTTCGATCAAATCAGTATCTATCTGTATTGGATGATGGCCGCCAT
>CAZEKN010000090.1:0-8446 GCA_964512755.1 uncultured Desulfatibacillum sp.
TCCTGGCTGGCGCCACCGTGTTCGGCCGGTTCCTGGCCGTCACCCGGCTGCCCTTTGAAGCCGCCGCGATGATCAGCGCCCTGGCGCTGCCGAAGTGGATGCTGTTCTGGCTGATCCTGGCCTGCTACATCGTCGGCGGCTGCGTCATGGACGCTTTGGCCTTTCTGTTGATCTCGCTGCCGATCTTCTTCCCCCTGGTCATCCAGATGGGTTATGATCCCATCTGGTTCGGACAGGTGATCTGCATCGTCACCACCATGGGCTCCATCATGCCCCCGATTGGCATCTGCTGTTACGTGGTGGCCGCGATGGCGCCCGGCATTTCGCTCCGGACCGTGTTCCGCGGGGGAATTTACTATATCCCCGCGTATATCCTTTCGATTGTCGTTCTCATGCTTTCACCCTACTGGACGGTCCTGGTGCTATCGGACCTGGTGCCCTGAGAAATTCGGAGGGGGTCGCATCCAGCTGCGCGAACTCATTGTTGTGGTGAAGGGCGCTGGCGAAATGGCCAGCGCCGCGGCCTGGCGCTTGTACATGGCCAACATCCGCCGGATCGTGATGTTGGAGACCGCCAGGCCGCTCGCCGTGCGGCGTGAGGTTGCCTTCAGCGAAGCGGTCTACGCCGGTTCCAAAACGGTCGAAGGTGTCAGGGCGTTGAAAGCCGCGGGAGTCGAGCAAATCAGCCGCATCTGGGACCAGGGCCAGATCGCCGTAACGGTTGACCCGGAGGCGGCAGCCCTTCGGGACATCCGACCGGATGTGCTGGTGGATGCCATTCTGGCCAAGCAGAATCTCGGCACCCGTTTAAGCGACGCGCCGCTGGTCATCGGCCTGGGTCCGGGGTTTACGGCCGGCGAAGACGTCCATGTCGTTGTCGAAACCCAGCGTGGCCACCATTTGGGACGCATCATCACGACCGGGTCGGCCGAACCCAACACGGGCATCCCGGGGTCGGTCGCGGGCGTCACCGAGGACCGGGTTCTGAGAGCCCCGGGCGAAGGTGAATTTCTGTCATCATGCCGGATCGGAGACCGGGTCGAAAAAGGAGCGGCCATCGGCCACGTCGCGGGCATGGAGGTCGTCGGCCGCATCGATGGCGTTCTGCGGGGGCTGATCCGCCCCGGCACATGGGTGACCACCGGCCTTAAAATCGGCGACATCGATCCGCGCGGAGACGTCAGCTATTGCTACACCATCTCGGACAAGGCGCGGGCCATTGCCGGCTCGGTATTGGAAGCCGTCCTGAGGACGTACAACAGATAAAATGACGCAGAGGATTTATCCGGCCCGCCGAATGGTAGCGTGAGCACCCCCTGATTCGAAAAACCTGCTTTGAATTCCGGTCATTTGGATATAAGAAAAGGTGTCGGTTTTCACGTCCGGTTTGCGGATGGAGGTGGCGCCCCAAATGTCGCATGGGTTGGTGGATGCATTGCGCCTGGCCGGTGGCGGGATGGTCAGCCTCGTGGGGGCGGGCGGCAAGACGAGCCTGATGTATCGTCTGGCGCGCGAACTGGTCGGGAGCGGACGGACCGTGTTGACGACCACCTCCACGCGCATCTATCCGCCTGCGGCGAACCAATGCGAGCTCTGCATCCTGGCGCCGACGGCTGAGGGTATCCTGGAGCGGGCGACCCGGGCGATGAAGGAACACCGGCATATTACCGCCGCTGCCGGCCGGGATCCCGAATCCGGGAAGCTTTCCGGATTGGCTCCGGAGGAGATCGACCGGCTGCGGTCGTCGCGAGTATTCGATTGGATCATCGTTGAAGCGGACGGCGCTGCCGGTCGTCCGCTGAAGGCGCCCGCCGCGCATGAACCGGTGATACCGTCCGGCTCCGGATGGGTGGTGGGCATGGCCGGGCTGCAGGCGGTCGGCAATCCGTTAAACGATCAGTGGGTCTTTCGTCCGGAGGTCTTTGCACGGATCACCGGTCTGGCGCCCGGCGCGGCCATCACCGCGGACGCCGTCGCAGCGTGCCTGGCGCACCGGTCCGGCGTGCTGAAAGGGGCACCGGCCGACTGCCGCTGCCTGGCGTTTTTGAACCGGGCCGATGGCGCCGAGCGAAGGGCGGCCGGCCTGCGGATCGCAGATCTTCTCGGGCGAATCGACGACGTTCCGATTCAACGGACGATCGTCGGCCGGGTGTTGGATGATCCGCCGGTATCGGACGTTTTCGATCGGAACTGATGCCGGGCGCAGCGAGTTTTACACCCGCATAACGTATTCGAACACGTCGGTCGAACCGTTGCCGTGCTTGAGGAGAAGGCTGAATGATCGATGTCTACAAGGAACTCCAGCGGGCCTTGACGGTTGGAGAAAAATGCGTCCTAGCGCGGATCATCCGCCAGGGCGGCTCGGCGCCGCGGACGGTGGGGACGAAACTGCTCGTCCGGGCTGACGGGCGTCCGGTGGGAACGATCGGCGGCGGGCTTCTGGAGCATGCGGTCCTTCGCAAGGCCCGAGAGGTGATGGCCAGCGGCCGGCCGGCCGTGCTGGAGGTGCGTCTGACGGGCCAGGACGTCGCGGCCAGCGAGATGATTTGCGGCGGAAACGTGGACGTCCTGATCGAGCCCCTGTCTCCCGAGGATGCCGGCGCCGTCTCCGTGTTGCAGGCGCTGGCCAAGATGACCGCGCAAGGCCGGCGCGGGGTGCTGGTTACGGTCCTCTCGGAAGGGCGGCGCAGCGTGCTGTGGTCGATCGTAACCGAAACGGGCCGGGTCATCGGTGACGCCCCCGAGCGGTTCGAGGCAGCCGGTGTCGATCCGCAACGCTGGGCCGGCACGCGCCGGTTTGCGCTCGAGGCGACGGCGCACGGCGCAGGCCCGGTGGTCTATGTGGAGCCGATCGAACCCGAAGCAATGCTCGTGCTGTTCGGGGCCGGTCATATTTCGACGTTCGTCGCGCCGCCCGCCCGCGCGGTCGGTTTTCGCGTGTGCGTGATCGATGACCGCGAGGAGTTCGCCAATCCCGAGCGGTTTCCGGACGCGGAGCGGCTCCTGGTTTGCCCGCTGACCGAAGCCTTCGCTCGGATCGCTGTCACGCCGACAACCTACCTGGTGATCGTAACGCGCGGGCACATCCATGACCGGGACGCCCTTCGGGTGGCGCTGACGACCCGCGCGGCTTACCTCGGCATGATCGGAAGCAGACGCAAGCGCGATTTGATCTATGCCGCACTGATGGAGGAAGGGGTTGCGGCGGAAGACCTCCGGCGGGTCCACTGCCCCATCGGGATTTCCATCGGCGCGGAAACGCCGCAGGAGATCGCAATCAGCATCGTGGCCGAGCTGATCCAGGTCCGGGCGGGCGGAGGGTTGCGGCCCCGCGCCGATGCCGCGCCTTTCCAGGAGACCCACACGGCCCGCCGGATGGAGCCCGGCTCATGAACCCCGCGCGCTTGGAGGGGACGGCCTCGACCGATAGCGGGAGACGCCCGGAGTCGTTCCGCACGCTGATGGGGCCGCTCCTGCTGCTGACCACCATTTTTTTCCTGAACTTCATGGCGCGAATCATCCAGGCGCCCCTGATGCCGGCCATCGAGGCCGAACTCGGAATTTCGCATGGCGCGGCCGGTTCGCTCTTCTTCACGATTTCGATCGGCTATTTCATATCGCTGATGGGCTCCGGCTTCGTTTCCGCGAGACTGAAGCACCGGGGCGTCATCATACTCTCCAGCCTTTCGGTCGGGCTGATCCTGATGGCCATTGGCGCCAGCAGCAGCCTGTGGGCCATCCGCGGGGGCCTGGTGGTTCTCGGCCTGGCGGCGGGCCTGTACCTGCCCTGCGGAATCGCCACGCTCACCGGTTTCGTCGGCCGTCCGCACTGGGGCAAGGCCATCGCCATCCACGAGCTGGCCCCCAACCTGAGCTTCGTGGCGGCGCCGCTCTTCGCCGAGGTGGTGTTGATCTGGTTCTCGTGGCGCGGCGCGCTGGTGCTGCTGGGGGCCGCCACGGTCCTGATCACGCTCTTGTTCGCCAGCAGCCGGAGCCGTGTCGGCGATTTCGCGGGGGAGGCGCCCAACTTCAGGTCCCTGAGTGCCCTGGCCGGCGAGCCGTCGTTCTGGTTGATGGTGCTGCTGTTCAGCCTCGGCATCAGCAGCACCCTGGGCATTTACACCATGCTGCCGCTTTATTTGGTGAACGAACACGGTTTCGAGCGGGATTTCGCCAACACGGTCGTGGCCTTCTCCCGCTTGATCGGCGTGGTCATGGCTCTGGTCGGCGGATGGGTGACCGACCGGTTCGGCCCCAAGCGAACGTTGGGCATCGTATTTCTGCTTACCGGCGGCTTCACCCTGCTGCTGGGTCTGTCCCCGACCCGCTGGGTGTCGGCCGTCGTTTTCATGCAACCGATGGTGGCCGTCTGTTTTTTTCCGGCGGGGTTCGCGGCGCTCGGCATGGTCGTGCCCCCGAGCGCCCGCAACATTGCCGTCTCCTTCACCACCCCCATGGCCTTCATGATCGGCGCTGGAGCCGTTCCGACCCTGATCGGCGTGATTGGAGACATGCGGTCCTTCGGCCTGGGGGTCTCCCTGGTCGGAGGATTGATTCTGGCCGGTGCGCTCCTGCCCCGGCTTCTGAAATTTGAAAGGCCGCCCGAAACCCCGTGAGTCCGCTTGGAGGCAGATCGACATGAATCTGACCCTATTCGAATCAATGGACGCCCGGCAGCTCAAGCAATACATCCGCTTCCTGCTGTGGCACTACCGGGTGATGGATTCCTTCTGGTACCTCAACATCGCCGAGCAGTTCGACGACGCCACGGCCGACCGGCTGAACGAAAAGGTGTGGGACCGCATCGCGGCCATGGCGGCCAAGGACCTCGTCGCACGTTTCGAGATCTCCCAACGGGGGTTGAAGGGATTCGTAGCGGCCCTGCGCTACTGGCCCTGGTGCATCCTGGTGGACTATCGCATCGCCGAGAACCCTGAAGAGGTGGTGATCACCGTGCCGTCCTGCCCCACCCAGGAGGCGCGGATCCGCCGCGGGCTGAAGGAATACAACTGCCGCGAAATGCACCGCCGCGAGTTCAGCAGTTTTGCCCGGCAGGTCGATCCGCTCATCGAGACGCGCTGCCTGTTCGCGCCGCCCGATCCCCGGCAGGACGGGGTGATGTGCAAGTGGCGCTTTTATATGAAGACCGATTGAATTTTGAAGGCGGAATAGGTGATATGCCTCTCGCTTTCGAATCGCTGAGCCACGGTACGGTCGCTTTCGGGTTCTTCAACATCGAATCGGACCTGCTGCTGCTCGACCGGTGTTTTTTCTTTGCTGCCGACTTCTGCAGTCAGGTGGTCGCGCTGGCAGGTGCCGAGGCTCCGGAGGGCGTGCTGGGGCCGGCCTGGGTCATCGAGGCCCAAGCCGATATCGGCGACCTTATGGGTGCCATCGCGGGCGTTCGGCATACGGGTTTCATCGGTGCGGTCTACCGGCGGTTTCCGTTCCCGGAGGATCCCGCAAGGTTCAAGCAGAAACCGGACGGTTGGAAGACGAGACCGATGTTGATGGAAATCCTTTCGCATTGCGCCGTTCGCCGCGATCTTCCCATCAGCGCCGCGCAAGCTGCCGACGTGGTTGCCATCGGCGGCTATCGCTTCAGCCGGGCCGGATTTCGCCAACTCCTTGCTTACGTGTGGCGCGGTGGATACCCGCGCTGGGAAAACGACGTTCGACCCGATTATGTGATGCGCATGGCGCAAGCCGTTCAGGGGAGCTCCAACGCCGTTTTTGCCGGGTCTTCTTTCGTTCCTGACGCTGATCTCGACGGGTTGCCTGAAAAAGAAAACGCTGCGAGCAGAGGTTGCCATGGTTACGGCCGGAATTGATTGCGGCGCGAAAAACATCCAGACCGTCATCATGAAAGATGGAACGATCATGGGGAAGGGCGTGGCGCCGACCGGATTCGACCCGGCCAGGGCCGTTGAACACTCGCTGAACATGGCCATGCAGCAGGCCGGCGTCACCCGGGCCGACATCCGACGGATTTGTGGAACCGGTTCGGGGAAGAGCGCCGTGCCGATCGCCGATGAATTCGTGAACGTGATCAAGGCCATGGCCAGGGGGGCTTTTTACTTCTTCCCGGGTGCGCGCACGGTGGTCGATGTCGGCGCTGAAGAGGGGCGGGCGGCCAAGCTGGACGATCAGGGCAATCCCGTCGACTTCGCTGTCAACGAAAAATGTGCGGCCGGCGCCGGGACCTTCGTCGAGGCCATGGCCCGGGCGCTTGAGGTGAGCGTTGAGGAACTGGGGGCGCTCTGCCTGCAGTCCGACCGAGAGATTCCCATGAACGCCCAGTGCGTGATTTTTGCTGAATCCGAAGTGGTCGGCCTGATTCATTCCAATACGGCCAAGGCGGATATCAGCAAGGCCATTCACGACTGCATCGCCGGCCGGATCGTTTCGATCATCCGGCGGATCGGCCTCCATGAAGATGTGGTCTTGATCGGGGGGCTGGCTCGCAGCCCGGGTTTCTTGTACTCCATGCGCCGGCAGCTGAACGTGAGCCGGATTTGTGTTCCCGCTGACCCGGAGTTCGGCGCCGCCGTGGGCGCCGCCGTGTTGGCGGCCGAGGGAGCCGTTTAGGCGGAGGTGTTCATGGTCGAAGCTCGAGAACCTGAATTTTGGCGTTGGACGGAGTCGAACTGGAAAAACCCCGAACTGGACTGGCGCGGGGCCAAGTTCGTCACGGCCGGTATCGATGTGGGCTCGGTCAGTTCGCAGGCCGTCATCGTCGCCGACGGCCTCATCCTGGGTTATGGCAGCATGCGGACCGGCGCCGACAGTCCGAACAGCGCACGCCGGGTGCTCGCGTCCGTGCTGGAAGCGGTCGACATGCCCGAGGACCGCCTAAATTTCCGCGTCGGGACCGGCTACGGCCGCGTCAACGTGCCCTTCGCCAACCGGTCCATCACCGAGATCGCCTGCCACGCCCGTGGGGCAAGCTTCATCTACGGTCCCGACGTGCGCACCGTTCTGGATGTCGGCGGACAGGACATCAAGTGCATCCAGTGCGATGAGAATGGCCGGGTTAAGAACTTCCTGATGAACGACAAGTGTGCGGCCGGCACCGGCCGCGGCATGGAAGTCCTGGCCGATCTGCTCGGTGTGCCCATCACCGACGTCGGCGATCGCTCTTTTGAATTCGAGGGCGAAGAACCGGCTGCGGTCTCCAGCACCTGCGTCGTCTACGCCCGGTCGGAAGCCACCGGTCTGCTGCGCCAGGGCCGGACTCAGGGGGAGGTGCTCGCCGCCTACTGCAGGGCCATGGCGGAACGGATCTTCTTGATGGTGGAGCGGGTCGGGGTAGAACCTGGATTTGCCGTGACCGGCGGCATGGCCAAGAACCGCGGCGTCATGGACCGGTTGATGAAGAAGATCGGGATCGAGCGCCTGCAGACCCAATGGGACACTCAGATCGCCGGTGCCGTCGGCGCAGCCCTGTTCGCCGATGCCCTGTGTCTAAAAGCCCATCGAAAATCCGGATGAAGACGAGCCGTGCTGGCACACGACTTATTTGAGCACCTTGCGCAGGTTGATGAAATTGCTGCGGTCGAAGCCGAGTGTCTTGAAAAAGGACAGCATATCGGTTGAGTCCCAGCGGACCGATGTGTAGACGTTTTCAATACCCCGGCTGCGGTAGAAGGAAAAGATTTCCTGCGCCAGGGCGGCGCCGATGCCCTGGCCCATCTGGTCCGGGCTCACTCCTAAAGTTGGGATCCAGGCGCTCTGGGTCATTCCGAATCCGGCAGTCAGGATATAGCTGATCATGAATCCCACCACCTTACCGTCGATTTCGGCGACAAAGCAGGCGCTGTCCTCGCGGTCGGCATGGTCCGCTACGACCCGTTTGAAATCGGCGCTGACCGGTTTGCGGGTGATCGCCGCATAAATTCGGTCGACGGCTTCGGAGTCCTCTTTTTTCAGTTTGCGGATGCGCAGATTCACCACGGCCGCTTCCTCCCCTTCAGTCGATCCGGATGATCTTAACCTTGTGCCCGACCCAGTCCGGAGGCAGATAGACCCTACCGCTGTTGCCGCTGGCCTTTACCCGTTTTTCGATCATTTCCTCGCCGTAGATTTCGAATTTGACCCGGGTGCTGGAGACCGCCGACGGCAGGTTCGCTTCGGTTTGATCGGCCGGTTCATTGCGGTCGTCCAACAGGTTCAGGGCCGTCTTTTTTTCTTCTGCCACGTCAAGGTTTCTCCTCACGATCAAGCAAGCATTTCCGAAAGCGCGAGATAGCGCTTTATCGATTCGTTCGAAAGCTCCGGCGGGCGCGGAACCCTCGTCTGACCGGACAGACCTCAGCGAGCTGATGGTGTCGGCGAGTCCATGCGCGAGGGCGTGTACAGTAAAGCTACATTAAAGCTACAATGTAAGGGAGTCAAGAAAAAAGCAATGATGGAAGGTGGGAAGTCGGAAGGAGGAAGTTGGAGGGCG
>CAZEKN010000091.1:0-8397 GCA_964512755.1 uncultured Desulfatibacillum sp.
TAAACCGACGCCACAGTCCGGCCGCGGCCGCGCTGAGCAACGCCAGCTCCGCTCCTACGCTGAGCGTAAACAGCAATCCCCCGCAGAAAGCGGTTTCCAGATCCAGCAGGCGGGGAAGCACATTCAGGTTGGGAACGGGCAGGAATCCGGCGTCGGCCACCGCCGTCATCTGGGCGAAGAGTCGGTGGTTTGCAAAATACACCTGGGCGGTTGCGATGGTCTGGGCGACGCCCATGCCGATCATCAGTTCCATGGCGGGGAACACCGCACGGTGGATTGCGCTCAAAGAGTTCACGCTGCCTCAGTGGACATTATTGATTGCCGGAGTGGTCAGATAATTTTATGATAGCATCTTTTCGTAACCGATGGAAACGTTCCAATCAGGAGATGCATTCGTGCGCCGCAAGGAGAAAGAAATCGTCGACCGGGCCGAACTGGAGGCCGTCATCAGCGAGGCGAGGGTGTGCCGGATGGGGCTGTGCGACGGGGGGATCCCTTACATCGTGCCGTTGTGCTTCGGTTACACGGCCGATACGTTTTACTTCCATTGCGCGGCCGAGGGCCGCAAGCTCGAGATCCTGGAGCGAAACCCCGAGGTCTGCCTGGAGTTGGAGGCCGAAGTGGCATTGAAGCCCGGGGCGAAGGCCTGTGACTGGGGCATGACCTACCGCAGCGTCATCGGGTTGGGGCGAGCCGAACGGGTCGAGGCGCCCGAGTCCAAACGACGGGCACTGGATCTCATCATGGCCCGCTATGCCTTTGGAACCTTCGACTATTCAGAGGCGGCGCTCGAAAAAACCGTCGTCCTCAAAGTCGCCGTGCGGAGCATGACGGGCAAGCGGTCGGGGTGAGCGTCGAGCCAGGCTTCTCAGGATAACCGCATGAAGCCGATGCCCGCCAACGTGCACGCCGTGATCGAAACCCCGGTGACCATCAGGGGGGCGACCCCGCGTGCCAGCGGGTAGACCTGGCTCAAATCGCCGATGCGGTAGGAGGCCAGCAGGAACAGTTGATAGCCAACGTGCAGAACGGCTCCGGCGAGCAGAAACGGCAGCGCGTCGAGGCCGGGCAGCGGCGCCAGCCATAAGGCGGTCGCCGCAAAAGGTGTATGCCCGAGGACCACCGCACACATGCTTTGGTGCTGATCGCCCGTGCGCTTGACCAGGAAATTCCAGGCGGCATGCAACAGCGCCGCAAACAGGACAATCATCATCACCCAGAAAGACATGTGCACTCATCACCTTTCCGAAACGTTGTTGCGGCCGAGTTGGACGGCATTCAAAATCTTCATGCCGGGATCGTAACCTACCTCAACGACGGCATGCCATGGCTTTTTACCTCCGTCTTTTTGGGTTCGGCAGGTGACGTTCTCTGATAATCGATTCGGATTGTTCCGTCACGGACTATGGCTTCAAATAAAAGGCATAAATGGGCGGATATTCGTCCGCTACGCTGAGATCAATGGACACCCGCACCGTCATTCCGTTCGTCATTGCCGTCAAGGCCACGGCTAAAATCTCTTTCGCACGGTCCGCAGGCGCCAAAAACCATTTGCCCGTAAACGCGGGTGTCGAAGCGGTATCGGTCAATTTCACCAATGTCACCGCGCCGCCAGGGCCGGCTTGCAGAACTCGGCACGTATACCATTGCTGGGCGGCACTGGATTCATCGGCAGCGAACCATCCGGCTGCCAAAATAAGCAACACCGCCAAAGCGATTCTTCTTGCGATCATCATAGCCTCCTAAGAGTGCCAGTCATGCTGGCCGGTTGAAAGGGATAAAAAGTTCGCCTCCGCTTCATCCGAAGGCGCCGCGAACGATTTGGGGAACAGTCGGGTTTGTTCAAATCCATGGCTGCTGTTAGTTGGAGCCTGATTCCTCCGGCGGCACCAATTGTGAATTCTTTGAAACCGCGGCCGGCAGAAACCCTTTTTGAGCCCGGATGTCCCTTGATGTGGCGGCTTTCCGGGCCGGCTCGCGCGGCGGGGTCCCCTCCCGGTCGTCCGGGTCGACCTTGATCCGATCCCCGGCGGGCGCTTTCGCCTGGCCTTGAGCATGCCCAGCCGGCTCCGCCTCTTCCGGCGGAGCCGCCGGGTTATCCTGCAGGCGGGTCGAATCCTCTGAAGGAGCCGTCCTGGGATTCGATTCGCGCGACGGGTGACTGCTGCCGGCAAGGGGTGCTGGCGCGGCTTTGAGCGTCTCATCATCGGGGGAAGATTTGATGACGATGGCAATCCGTCGGTCGGCTTCATTGAAAACGATCGAGTGGTTGAGATTAGATAAGACCCGTCTCAATCCCAGGTTGACCGGCAAATTCTTAAACGATCCGCTCACCGGCCAACCCGTCCATTCGGAATCAACCGTGATTTGGTAGCCGGTGTCGTCGGAGATCTTCTTCAATACCTCGCCGAGAGGCACCCCTCTCGCATCCAAGGAAAAAGCCGGCGCGCCGTTGTGCCCCGCCGCGTGAAGGAGAGACGGGCCGCTCGAAAGGATGGATGGAGCTTCAAAAAGGAGAACGATCACGATCCAGTATGCTAAGCGAAAGGTGTAATTTCTCATCTGCATGCAACGCCTCGCTGGCTAGCCTGACGGCCTTATTTCTCATCCTGCAGCAGCAACTGCAGCCATGGAAGGGTTTTGAGTGCCGGCACCGTATAGCCGATCTCGTTGGAATATCCGCTCTCGTTGCCGGCGCTGTCGTAGACGGTAGCCGCAAAATAGTAGGTTCGCTCTGCCACCAGACCCGTGAGCGTGTAAACGGTAACGCTATGGACATCGATGTGCACCGAGTAGCTGCCGCTGGCCGTGCCGTAATGAATGCGGTAGCCCGCCACATCGCTTTCCGTGCTGGGATCCCACGCCAGTGTGACCTGACTCGCAAAGGCATTGGAAGCGATGATGGCGCATAGTATGTAAACGGCGCTTGGCAGCACCAAGCGCCAAATCCGGTTGATGGGTTGAGAAGTATTCATGTGATTCTCCTCCGGTGACCCGGCCCTTAAAGCGACCCGGCGAATTCAGCGTCGGGTCGCCATCCGGGACGGCCTCGGCCTGATCGGTTTAATGCCGACAACCGCATCGGTTTTCAAACGGCGTTGTGCAGGGCAGGCGGCACCTGGCCGGTTTCGCCGTAGAGCACGACGATGGCACACCAAGCGAGGATCAAGATATGGTACTGCGGAATGTTCAGGTAGGGCGGTTGATTGACGGAAAAACAGGGCCAGCGACGAACTAAAACGGAACGCTTGGGAAACATGCCTTCTACCTCCGGAATCGAATGGTGGAGGAAAGACCTTGGCTCGATTCCAAAGGTTTTCCTCATCGATGCCTACGAGGTTAGCTGAAGGGCTAGGGTCGATAAGGTTACCCCTCGCCGCAAGGCGATTTGCCCCAAAAACATGGGTCCCCCGCTCCCGATGCTTCTTAGGATTAGGCAAGCAGATCCTATCCTGCCTTGTTTTTCTTTGTCAAGGAAATTTTGGGCGCAGCCGGCCGCCGCGCTTCAGGACGTCCGCTAACGCTTCTTTCTCGTCAACCACCAGAATGCCCCAAGGCCCCATCTGGTTGACCCGGCGGTTCCATGCATTAACTCTATTGGACAGGAAAGCGTTGCAGGAAAACCATGGGAGAAGGCTCATGATGGAATTGGACGAAGCGGAACTTTCCCTCTTGAGGGCTCTCGCCCGGGAGTGGGATGAGTCGGGGCCGCCGGGGTTCCTTGAAACAGGCGCTATTGCCAAGACGCTCGGGATCACCAAGCCGGACGCAAAAAAAACCATTCATTCGCTTTTTGTGAAGGGGCTTGTCGGCACCGACGAATTGGACATTTATGCGGCGTATCTATTGCCGGAAGGATATGAAATCGCCAAGGCGAAATAACCCCACGCATGGAATTGACGCTGAAGCGTTCCCCATACATTCTTGACATGACGCCTGGCCTGGTTACGTTGGTAGCCAAAGAAAGCCTCGAGCCGCATCCAGCAACTGGTTTCAACTCCAGTTTCCGCCGGCAATTCCCGGTTTAAGCCATCTCCACGGACTTTTCCCATGATCAGAGTTGCTGTCATCGATGACAATCCAACGTCCCGGAAGGATCTGGTGAGAATCCTTGGGAAGGAGCCTGACATTCGTGTGGTCGCCGAAGCAGAGACTGGTCTTCCCGGAATCAGAGAAGTCGAGGAGCAGAAGCCGGACGTCATTTTGCTGGGCAACCACAATCCCTTTACCGACGGTCTGGAGGGCACCGAACTGATCGTCTCCAGGTTCCAGGATGTCAGGGTCATCGTCCTGGCCAGGGACTCAACAAGCACCCGGCTACCTCCGTATTCAGAACGCACGGTGGCAGCCAGTTCCTGCCAGGTCGGGGCATGTTTTCACTTGTGCCAGGATTGCAGCGCCCAGGAGATCCTGGCTGCCATCCGGGCCGACAACCCTCTGGGGGAAGAGCCGGCGTCTGCGCCTCCTCCCGCCTGACCGGGATGGAAGCCAAGTGGACCTTCGCCGAACGAGAGACATATGATCCCGTCTCATAATTTCATTTATGTCGTCATTCCGGCGGAAGCCGGAATCCGTGGATTCTGGATGCCGGATCAAGTCCGGCATGACGGTATTGTCTTGCAGCAGTTAATAAATGGCGGGGTCGGCAGTGCAAGCCATCGACGGGTTCCTGCTAAAATCTGCGGCCGTTCTGCCTGATTTTCTTCGCACTGCTGGCGGAAACTTTTTGTTTCCTCAGCTCTTTGACAAGATTGCGGCGTGCCCGGATCTCGTCCCGTTGAGCCTTTTCCGGATCCTTGAAGTGCGGTTTCAGTTGAGCATTGAGATCGGCAGTCGAAGAGCCAATGCCGGCGAAACCTACCTTCAATGATGCGATGAAGCTGCGGAAGCCGGGGTTGTGCCAGAAGGATTTGGACGTGTTGACCGCTGCGGCCGCTGCGGCCAGTCCGAAAAAAAGGATGAGGATTAAAAGGCTGGTGTTGCGGATAAGCCCGCCAATAAAGAACGTCAGCACATAAAAGCAAGCATGTGCCTTGCTGGGAAACGATCTTGGCGGATGGTCCTTCATATGAAATCTTCTGGTGCTGCGGGATCAAAGTTGAGCGGGTAACCGCCCAAAAGTCCGTAAGGCGGTACAATAGGCGAATCATCGGGTCCAGTCAATAAAAGTCGTTGCCGAGAATGAAAAAATACCGGCATCCCAATTCCCATCGCTCCCGACATTCATTCGCTTCAAGGCCTGTGGAACCTCGGCCCAACGCTGCACAATTGGAGAACGGGATGGCAGGAGCGTGGACCCGGGTCATCGCAGCGCAGGCCAATGCCGCTGTGTTTTAGAGCGCCGTATCCGTGACCCTAAACTTTGTTGATTCGCTATATCTGCTTGGAGAAACCATTCTCATGCAAGCCAGGAGGTAGCATGCCAATTCGTGTCTGTTTAGCTGGCGCAACGGGTTGGGCCGGGTCAGCTCTCGCCCGGAGCATCGCACAAACAAGCGACATTGAGTTGGTGGCGGCGGTATCGCGGTCGCAGGCAAAGCGCATCCTGGGGCATGTTTTATCCGAACCGCGTCTAACGTGCCCGATTTACGCAACGGCGCAAGAAGCACTCTCTCAGCCCTGTGATGTCTTTGTCGAGTTTACGCTTCCAGAGGTGGCCAAGGCCAACAGCATTGCGGCCCTGCAACATGGAGCCCACGTCGTAATCGGCACATCTGGCTTATCAGATGCCGATTATGGGGATATTGGCAAAGTGGCGGATCAGCGCCAAAGAGGCGTGCTGGCCGTCGGCAACTTCGCGCTCACGGTCGTCTTGTTGCAGAAATTCGCAGAGATTGCGGCGAAGCACATACCGCAATGGGAAATCATTGATTACGCAGGCGCCGGCAAAAAAGATGCCCCGAGCGGGACCGTACGTGAATTAGCGGCGCGTCTATCAAGTATTCGACCTTCTGAACTGACCGTGCCCTTGGATCAAACCCTTGGGACTGTAGAAACTCGTGGTGCACGCGTGAATGGATCACAAGTCCATTCGATCCGACTCCCCGGCTACACCATTTCGGCCGAAATCATCTTCGGTTTGCCTGACCAGCAGCTGACGCTGCGCCATGATTCGGGTAGTAGCGCTCAACCCTACGTAGACGGCGCTCTGTTAGCGATCCGGAAGGTTAATACGTTTGTGGGCCTGCGCCGAGGGCTTGATAGCGTCCTTGAAATAGGTTAGGCTTCCAACTCGCGAGGTGCCATGGCCGTGAAATTCTTGAATCGCAGTTTCTTTCAGCGCATTTTCGGACTGCCGGCTACTCCAAAACCGATCGATCCGCAGTGCTGGAGCTTCGGCGATGGCAAGGTCGTGATCGACCTGAACCGTGCAAGGGAACTTGATAAACCCGGTGGTGCTTTGAGAGTGGAGAGCGGCGGATTGCCTATGAGGATGCTGGTAGTCCGTGGCGACGACGGAGCATTTTACGCTTTTCATAACCGATGTACGCACATCGGCCACCGCCGTCTTGACCCGGTCCCAGGAACTGGAACGGTCCAGTGCTGCAGCGTAGGCAAATCCACCTACACCTACGACGGCAAAAAGGTCTACGGACCGCCTACCGGGCCAATCAAAACCTTCAAGGTTGAAGTGGAAGGTGAACGCCTGATCGTTTACGTTGGATAATTAAACCAACGCCCACCATCTCAGCCGAAAGCGGTCCGGCATTCCGGATAATCCCAATGGGTGCAGCGTTGCAGAAAGAACCTCCCCGCCAGGCTTTCGCTTAACCCTGCCTGCATCAACAGGGCCGATGAGCCGAGGATCAGAACACGGATCTGCGCTCCGGGGTTGCGGGTATCCCAGAGCAGTTTGAGGGTTTCGCTCCAGCCGCGCACCTTTTGCAGCTCATTGAGAACGAGCACTACGGGTGCGCCGGATGCAGCCTGTTCTGCAGCCGCAAGCCGCCACTGGGTTTCAATCCATACGGCATCCAGCGGTACGGGCTGTCGGCGGTAATTTTACTCAATCATTGATTAAATTTGCTCAAAAATACAAGACGTATCCTACCTGCCCGGTAGCTCCGTACCCCGGCTCATGATCTCGATATAGCCCGCGTAGCTGAACAGGCGGTTGCGCTTCTGAGCGGTCAGTTCCTTCACGATGCCGAGTTGCTCCAGGTGACCGAGCGCCTTGTTAACGGTCGCCGAGGTGATGCCGGTTTTCTCCACTAGTGAGCCCGAGGTGGCGATGGGATGCTCCATCAGCGCCCGGTGGACCTGCAGGGTGGACGTTGCCGCCCGACCCAGGCCGCTGATCTTGTCTCGATCCAGGTTCGACAGGTCGAGAAGCTGTTGGGCTGTTTCCACCGCCTGGGTGGCGGTGACAATGACCGCCTCCGCAAAGAAGTTGATCCAGGCTTCCCAGTCGCCGGTCAGGCGCACGTTGTTGAGCAGTTCATAGTAATACTGGCGGTGCGTCTTGAAATAGAGACTGAGGTAGAGCATCGGCGCCCGCAGTACTTTCTGCTCGCACAACAGCAGCGTGATCAGCAGACGCCCCAACCGGCCGCTACCGTCCAGAAACGGGTGGATGGTCTCGAACTGCACGTGGGCCAGCGCCGCCTTGAGCAGCACCGGGGTCGGCTCCGGCTGATCGTGCAGGAAGAGCTCCAGCCTGCTCATACACTCCAGCACCTCTTCGGCCGGAGGCGGAACGAAGGCCGCGTTGCCCGGACGGGTGCCGCCGATCCAGTTCTGGCCGCGGCGGAATTCACCCGGAGTCTGGCCGCTACCCCGGCCCTTGGCCAGCAGCACGCCGTGGATCTCCCGGAACAGCCGCAGCGACAGCGGCAGTCCTTCTTCCAGCAAATGCAGGCCGTGGTCGAGAGCCGCCACATAGTCGCTGACTTCCCGCACGTCATCCAGTGGCACGCCCGGTTCCTGATCCAGTTCGAACAGCAGCAAGTCCGACAGCGACGACTGCGTGCCCTCGATCATGGAGGAGAGCACGGCCTCCTTACGGACGTACATGTAGAGGAATAGCGAGGTTTCCGGCAGCAGGGTCGAGACGCTGTCCAGCCGCCCGAGCGCCAGTAGCGCCTGGTCGAACTTGTTTCGCAGCTCCGGCGTCCAGTCGATGGGCGGATGCGGGGGCAGCGGCGCAGGCACAAAGGCCTGAGCCTTTTCACCCACCGTCGATATGGTAACGTATCTGCCTTGGAGTTCTCGCTTCATCTTACCTGCCTTGAACCTAAAATTAGGCGCATCTTTATTTTATCTTAGGCTTACATTCTAAAATAAAAAATCGGGTAGGTAAAATCAAGCGGATTTCCTGTTTTCGATGCCGGGGTGGGTGCGATTTGCGTTAGCTTTCAGACCGCCAGAATCGGAGAGAACGCTGACCTACCGCGTAAC
>CAZEKN010000092.1:0-8396 GCA_964512755.1 uncultured Desulfatibacillum sp.
GCGTTTCCGAAGCGGGTGCGCACCGTGTGGATCCAGTTCTCGACCAAGTTGGATTTGAACTTCTTGGCCACCGCCGTGAGGTGCGTCCCGAACACGCAGGGCAGCGCCTGAACCCCCAGTTCCCAGCTGCCCAAGTGGGCGGAAACCGCGATCACGCCGCGCTTCCGCTGCAATGCATCGCGGAAATTCTCAAGCCCGTAAAACCGTACCCGCCGGACAACGTCTTCCGGCTGCATAAACCTCATCTGAAAAAGCTCGAACAGGTTGATGCCGTAGTTCTGAAACACCCGGCCGGCCAGCCGCCGGCATTGGTCGGCGTCGAGCTCCGGATAGGCGAAGGACAGGTTGCGCCGGACAATGCGGCGATGAGGGCCGTCCGCCAGGTAGAGCACGCGGCCCAACGCGGATCCGATGGGAAGGGCCGGCAAGCGTGCGATCGATGGGCTGAGCATGTGACCAACCGTCCTTATCTCAGTCGGACAGCCGACTGGAGCTATCGATGATCCCCGCGTGCGTGCCGGTCGATCCCGTTCGGGCGCCGGCCGGCGGCTGCCCCCGTATCTGGAAAACCACCGTGTCCGCGAGGCGGCCGCCGCGATCCAGCAGCGCCAAGGTATGGCGCCCGGGAGCCGGATTCCAGTGGGCGTGGGCGCCGGCGGAAAGCTGCTTCCCGTCGATAACCCACATCGGCGGGTCTGCCGCGCCGGAGGCGGCGAAAACGATCTTCTGCCGCTCCGGCGGAATGTCGGGGTCGATCATCAGCACCGCACCGTCCGGAGGATAGACGATGCGCGCCGGCGCCCCGTCCGCAGCCGCGTCGCCAGGGACCGGTTCGGTGCCTTGAATGAACCACTCGGGTCGCCGATCGACGGCGGCGGGCGGCGGTTGCCGCACTATTCCGTCCGGCGGTCGGTTCGCGAAGCTGGATTCCGTGCGGTGGAGATGATTCATCAGGTCGAGCCAGACCGGAGCGGCACCGCTCATGCCGCTCACGTCCCGCATGGATTCGCCGGAAAAATTTCCGAACCAAACGCCGACGCTGTAACGCTGCGAGTAGCCAACGCACCAGTTGTCGCGCAAGTCCTTGCTGGTTCCGGTCTTCACGGCCGTCCAGAAGCGCGTCGCCAGCGGGTTTTCCAATCCGAAGGTCGGGGACCGCGCATCCCGGTCCGCCAGGATGTCGGAAACGATGAACGCCGCCTGCGGTGAAAACACCCGCTGCCCCCGCTCGCTGCCGCCGGAGGCTGCGGTCAGAACCAGACCGCTCCGCATGCCGCCGTTCGCCAGCGTGCGGTAGGCGTTCACGAGCTCCCAAAGGCTGACGTCGGCGGTTCCCAGCGCCAGCGACGGACCGTAAAAAACACCGGATTCGGATAAGCCCCGAATTCCGAGTTCGCGCAGCACCTCTAAAAACGCTTCGACCCCGGCCATTTCCAACGCGCGCACGGCGGGAATGTTCAGGGAGGATGCCAGCGCGGTGCGGACCGTCACCGTTCCCTGAAACCCCCGGTCGTAGTTCCGTGGCTGGTAGATCCCGGTCGGACCGGACAGATCCAGGGGCGCATCCGCCAGCCGGGAGGCGGCCGTCAGGATATGCCGATCGATGGCCAGTGCATACAGAAACGGTTTCAATGTCGATCCGGCCTGTCGTTTGGCCGCAACACCGTCCACGAAGCGCGAGCGCGCCGGATCGGCGGTGCGGCTGGCATAGGCGATCACCTCCCCAGTCGAGTTTTCGACCACCAGCACGGCCCCTTCGGCGACGTGCCGCGGCCTCAGGATCTCCAGGTGGTGCGCCAGGCGCTCGTTGGCCAGACGCTGGGTTTCGTTGTCGAGCGTGCAGCCGACGACCGCCCCTACCCGGTGCCCTTTGAAGATCCGCCGGCCCGCGTGGGCGGCGAGATCGGCCCGCGCCGGGATGGCGCCGGGTCCCTGCAGCGCCCGGGAGACCGGGTCGCGGATCTGCGCATCCGTTACCGGCCAGGCGAGCGACCGCCCCAGCTGCATGGCCCGGGATTCGACCTGGGCCGAAGCGGCGTTCGGTGAACGGATCAGCGCTGCCAGAACGAGCGACTCGCCGGCATCCAATCCATGCGGCGCTTTTCCGAAAAGACTTCGGGAAGCCGCCGCGACCCCCTGATGGTCTCCCCGGAAGAACACCAGATTGAGATAGGCTTCAAGAATTTGAGCCTTGCTCCACGCGCCTTCCAGCATCCAGGCCGCTTCGATCTGGCCCCATTTCTGATGCAGCGACCGGCGGACGCCAGAGGGCTGCAGGTATTTGTCCAACATGGCCGCGAGCTGCATGCTGATGGTGCTCGCCCCCCGCCAGCTTCCCGCAACCATCCCTCTCGGAACGGCGGCGGCGAGCGCCGGCCAGTCGACCCCCGCATGCTCGAAAAAGTGCCGGTCCTCGGCTCGAACCACCGCCGCCTGCAGCGCCGGCGAGGTCTCCGCCAGCGGTGTCCACGCCAGGCGCCTGACACGCAGATCGGTTCGAAGTTCATACAGAAGGTGGCCGTTGCGGTCGAGCAGGATCGAATCGGAGGATCGATAGGCCGATCGCACCTCGGGGTAGGACGGCAGGGCCGCAACAGCCGCTTCAAGGCTAACCATCAACGCGATAATGACGGTTCCGAGGCCTTTCCATGAAAGCCGGCTCAGCATGCGGCCAAATCCGAAATCCGAATATCGAAATCCGAAACAAACCCAAATGACCAAAATCCGAAACGAGTTTAGAAAATTTGAAAATTCGAATTTCGAATTTGTTTCGGATTTCGGATTTCGTGCTTCGAATTTAACCAAAAACCACCTCGAATTCGCGGTTGGCCAACGAGTCAGGTAGTCGATCTCAAGGATGCACCTCAATCGCCTCGTTCGGGCTCTCTGCGAACACCTCCGGTGCATACAGGGCCTCAACGCGGGTCGGGGGCAGGCCGAACGCACCGGCCTGGTTGAGACGCAGGGCGTACTCCACCGTCCACGTCCCCTTGGGCACATGCTCATAGTAAGCCCGAAAGGCTTCGAAGGAGCGTTCCTCATAGGTTGGCCGCACTCGGAGTCTCCGCTCTTCTGGCGCCGATAGCAGGCGCGAGTCCCGCCCGAGGCCGCTTCCCAGAATCACGGCACCGGCCGGCACGGGGTCGCTCACGGCGACCCAGGTCATGTCCGCCTGGGCGTCGACATCCAGACGCACCCGCAGGACGTCGCCCCGGCTCCAGCGGTCTGCGGCCCGGCGTTCCACGGCGGTGATCGTCTTGCGGACGGCGTAGCCGCTGGCTAACGGCTCCTTGAGCCGGACCGCCGCCAGGCCCTGGACTGTCAGCCAGGGTTGGCCTATCCCCTGATGCTCAACGGCCAGTTCGGCTTTTCCTTGGGGCCAGGCCACGATCAGCGAATCGGCTCTCAGCGGTGAGCCCCAATCGACGGCCCGGCTCTCGCCGGCCAAATCGATGCGGGTCGTGCCGCTGACCTCGCCGAATTCATACCGCTCGGAGAAGCGCTCCATGGCCAAAACGCCCCAGGCATTGGCCGTCGTCAGATCCCAATGCCCGTGACGCTGGCGCGCCAGGGCCCCGCGCACCAACTGCGGCAGGTCCTGCCCCCAGCCGTCCAGACGCAGGGCGGTCAAGACCAGGCGAACGGCATTGAGGTCGTTGGACACCATCAGCCACCACATCGGATCCGAAGCTTCGGTGGAAAAAACCAGGCGCGTGCCCTGGTAGGATAGTCGTGTGCGCAGCACCTGTTCGGCGGCGGCCAGCCGCTCCGAACGGTTGGGGATGTCCGGCAGGGCCAGCAGGATCTCTGCCCAGTCGATCACCGCCGAGGTCGGCCAGAGGCTGGGCTCGATGATGAGAGCGCCGATCAACGCGGGCTCGGCCGCTCCCACTCGAGCCAACGCCGCCAACGCCGCCAGTTTGCGGACCGTCAGATCGGCCGTGGGCAGCGGCGAATAGCGCACGAGGCGGCCTTCCACAAACCGCCTCAACCCAGCGGTCATGCGCCGGAGCAGATCCCCGGGGATCGTCCAGCCGGCCTCGTGGCTGACCGCCACCAGATAAGCGGTCAGCATCGGATCGCCGGACGACAGGGCCGGAAAGTATTTCACCAGACCGTCCGTATCCATATGCGCGGGAATCTGGGCCGTCCAACGGTCCCAGAGCGCCGCATCGCGCAGCGCCACCGCCACCGAAAGTTTCTGTTCCATGCACCCGTACGGATAGCGCCGCATATAGTCGGTGACGGCTTTCAAACCGTCGCCGAGCCGGGCGCGCACGTTCACGCGCAGGCCGCCCCCCGACAGGGCATGGGCCGGCCGTTCAACCGGCAGGCTCAACCGCTCCGTCAGCTGGGCCAGTTCAGCCTGGAACACCCGCAGCGGTACGGCGGTCAGAACTTTTTGCACCGCGCGCAGACGGTCCTGTCCGCCGGTCTCTCTGGCCTCGGCGCCGATTTCCCAAACCAGCTCTCCGGCGCCGCGGGGAGCTTCCACCTCCCAAAAAAGCTCGTGCGCCCCGCCGGCGGCCAGCGCGATGGTCTGCGGCGCCGGGGCTGGCGAGACACCCGGAACGCGCGCGGATACCTGCACGGTCGCATCCTTGGCCGCGGTGTTGCGCACGGTGACCCCGGCCCGGTAGCGATCGCCCTCCCGCACCAGCGGTGACAGGCCGGAGACAAGCATGAGGTCCTGAGTCGACCGAACGGTGGTGGCGCCCGTGCCGAAAAATCCCGCGCCGCCCGTCGCTACGGCGACGATGCGGAAAGCGCTCAGCGCATCGTTCAGCGGCACTTCGACCTCGGCCTCGCCGCGATCATTCAAGGGCACCCGTGCCTTCCACACGAGCAGGGTGTCGAAAAGCTCCCGGGTGACCTGGCGTCCGCCACCCCCGCCCGCCGGCAGGGCTTTCACGCCGTAATGCCGTTTGCCGACCACCTGCATCTGGGCGGTGGCGGTCCGCACCTCGTACGGCCGGCGGCCCATCATGGCCGGAAGCAGGTCCCAGCTGCGGTTGGCAGACAGCTCGAGCAGGCCCTCGTCCACCGCCGCCAGCGCCACCTCGCTTCCGGCGGGCGGCGCCTTTCCTTCCGCGGTCGCAGCCCGGATGGACACGTTGACCTTTTCGCGGATCTTGTAGACGCTGCGGTCTGCGGTGACGGATACCTTCAGCTCATGCTCGCGCCAGCCCACGCGGACCTCGGCGATGCCCAGCTTGTATGCCGGCTTGCCCAGATCCGCCATCGCGGTCGGTTGAACCGCTCCGGTTCGGCCGCGCACGGCCAGGACCGAAACGAAAATATTCGGTGCATGGCGGCCCTGGATGGGGACTTCGATCACCGGCTCGTGTCCGGATATCTTCCGGGTCCAGGTCTCCAGGATGCCCCCGCGCTCGACCGACACTAGTGCGGTCGCTTCCCGAAACGGCATGCGCACCTGAAAAACAGCGGTTTCCCCGGGCTCGTATCGCTTGCGCTCCGGAATGAGGTCCATCCGATCATCGTCCGAGACCTCGAACCACCAGTCTTTGGCGCCGGCGACCCACACCGATCGGTGGGCGAAGGCGGGGCGGCCGTCCGGGTCCCGGCTCTCGACCACAATGAGGATCTCTCCCGAACGCGGCGGCCGCGTGTCGCAGGTCATCAAACCGCTGGCATCGGTCACGCCCTCGGCGAGCGTCGCGATGCGTTTGATCTCGACGGTATGATCGTAGCCGTAGAAGCCGCCCACCAGGCGCTTGCGGTGGGTCATCACCTTGCGCTCGAACGCGTCGATTTTAACCCGCGCCCCGCGAACCGGCTTGCCGGTGAGGTCGACGACGGCGGCTTGAAGCTTGAGGGCGTCTCGGGAAACCGCCCAGCCAGCCGGATTGATGCCGACCAGATAGCCGGCATTCCACAGAGGGATCCGTCCGGAAACGGTCTGAATCTCCCCATTGGGGTCCCGGAATTCCATTTCCGCCGTCAGTTCCTGCGGAACGTCCGCGCGCGGCAGTTCCGGCACGACCATTCGCACCCCGCCGGCCGCATCCAACACCGTATCCACGGCACGGCGCTGGGGCGGGCGTTCGCCGGCCTCATCCGGTTCCCCTCTGCGTGCCAGGCCTTCGCGGACCGAGCCGTTGCCGAAGACAAAGTCCTCGAAGCCCTCGATGGCCGGTATGCGCTTCGGACTCACCTCGGTACGCAGCTTCACGGGCAACAGCCCCGCCCCGCCCCCCGACAGATAGTGGACGCTTAAATCGAGTGGCGCCTCACCGGCGTCGATCAATGGTTCGGAAGGGGGCTTGATGAGGCCTTTCAGCAGGGGCACGCGAAACTCCTCGACCCGGAAACGGCCGGACGTCAGGCTCGATGAGGGGGGTTCGTCTCCCGGCGAGTCCGACGGTGCACCGGTTTCTTCCCCCTCCGGCGGCGGGGTCGAGTCCTCCGGCCCGTTTTGGGACACGAGCGCCACCGTATAGCTTCCCAGCTTGGCATCCCGCGGGATGCTCCATTCGGTCTCGGCCACCCCGGCGGAGTCCCACTTCAAGGGCATCCGGTAGGTTTGTCCGCTTCCGGAATGATGGATGGCAACCGCATGCGGCCAAGTCTCCGCAGCCGGCACGGCAAAGCCGTCCCGGGTGTGGCGCCGGATAATGTGCTTCATGTGCACGGTTTCGCCCGCGCGCAGCAGGCTGCGGTCGAATACGGTGTGCGCGAGCACCGGCCCGGCGCCGGATTCCTCCGGCAGCTGGAAGCGCCAAGCTTCGATGCCGTCCTCCCAGCTGGAATGAACGAAGCTCATGTCGTCCCCGGTCTGCGCGGTGACGAAAACGCCCGCCCCCAGGCGGCTCAAAGCGCCCAGCTGGCTGTAATCATGCGACGGCAGATCGAACCGGCACGCGGACTCGTCCGTCGCCGTCGGCAGCTCCGCCTCGATGCGTGCGACCCCGTCCGTATCGGTCCGGCCGGTCCAAAGGATCCGGCCCGTGCAGTCCATGACGTTAACCGCCGCATCGGCAACCGGCTCGGCCTTGTCCAGAGTCGTCACCCACGCCAGCGAGGACTCGCGCCCCTGTTTGAAGTGCACGGCGAGGTTGGTGACCAGAACGGCCGTTGGAACAAACATGGGTTTCGGCGGATCCAGCAGCGCTTTGCCCAGGATGGCGCTCTCAAACTCAACCACGTAGAGTCCGGGATTTCGGAGCGGAATCCCCACCACTTCCGTAACCCCGGCCCCCTGAAGTTTGGGAAGCTTGAGTTCACGGGCGGCCGGTCCGCCGGCGAAAACCGAGGTCTCGCGTTCGGCAGCGGCGACCTTGCGCAGCCAGGGCTGGATATCTTCGATCCGGCCGGGCGGGATGCCGACGATTCGGCCGGTCACCTGGCCGGAAAGCCCAGGATCCGGCGCGTGCACGTTCAGCATCCGCGCCTTCGGCTGAGGCTCGATGTTCCGAAGGGCGACGGGCAGGGCCGGATCGGCGTTGAGTTCCAGGATGCCGAAACGCGCCGCGAATTTGGCCAGCGCCGGAAAGCCTGCCGTGCGAACCTTGAGCGGAAACCGTTTGGCGTTGGTCAGCGGCCGGCCGGAATCGTCCGTGAGGTCGGCCGGGATCTCGAGCTGAAATTCGGCGTGGGCCGGAAAGGGCCCCTCAAACGTCACCGTGCGGCGGTCGGGGCCGAGCGGCGCCCGCCAAACCTTCCCCTCGGGCCCTTTCAAAGCGGCTTCACCCGACGATGCGGAGTTCAGGGGCGCATTGAAGCTCAGGGTCATGGGCAGAACGGGAATGCACCCGGCGCGCGCGTTCTCACGCTCGCAGCTGAACTCGGCGATGAAATTCTCACGGGTCTCGAAGCGCAGGATCTGGTCCTGCTCGGTGGCCACTCCCGAGGCCGCCGCAACGCCTTTCCCCCATATCAGGCTCACCTGGGCCTTTTGGGGGAAGCGCTGGCGGCACTGCATGAGCAGGACCTGCTCGCGGGCGGTGCCGTCGTTGAACAGCCAGCGATGCGCGGCGAGGATGGCCTCCCGGTCCTCACCCGTGACGATCCGGACCCCGATCCGCTGCTGGATGCCGGAGACGGCAAACCCGGCCCGGGCGGCTACGGTGGTCTCGTCCGCCGCACCGTCCAGCACCAGAATGAACACCTGATCCTCGCTGATTCCCTTCTGACCCGCGTAGGGAATCGACCGGCGGATGGCCGGACCGCCGGTGGAAAAGGTGAAATCGCCCGGACGCGCGACATCCGTTCCCGCCAACGACCGCAGCCCGGGCCTCACGTGGAAGGAACATCGCACGCCGGCCGGCAGATCGCGCGCAAAGTCGAAGACCCAATTGCGGGGATCCACCCACCGGCCCTGACCGGCCTCGGAACAGGTGATGTCAAAGGGGTCCACGGCAGCACGCGGATCACCG
>CAZEKN010000093.1:0-8365 GCA_964512755.1 uncultured Desulfatibacillum sp.
AGAGCGGGGCCATGGCCCTTTTCGAGGAAAAATACGGAGACCGGGTGCGGGTGGTTTCCCTGGCGGACGTCAGCAAGGAGCTTTGCGGCGGAACCCACACGGCCCGGACCGGCAACATCGGCCTGTTCAAGATCGTTTCCGAAAGCAGCGTGGCGGCCGGCGTGCGCCGGATCGAAGCGCTGACGGGAGATGCAGCGGTAGCCTTCGTTCAGGCCATGGCCCGCAACCTGATCGAGGCCGCCCATTTGCTGCGGGAGACGCCCGAGGCCCTGACGCAGCGCATCGTCAAGGTGATTGCGGACATGAAAGCCCTGGAACGGGAGGTCGAACAGCTGAAGGGGCGGTTGTCCTCGGCGGCGGTGGCGGATGCGGGTTCCGACGTTCTCGACCTGAACGGTGTCGGCGTCCTGGTGAAAAAAGTCGAAGCCGATTCGCCCGCTGCTCTGCGGGACCTGATGGACCGATTCAAGGATCGGATCCAATCCGGCGTCGTGGTCCTGGGAAGCACCAGCAACGCCAAAGTGATGCTGATTGCCGGCGTGACCAAAAACCTCACCGCGCGATTCCATGCCGGCAACATCATCAAACAGGTGGCCGCGTTGGTCGGCGGCAGCGGCGGCGGACGCCCCGACATGGCCCAGGCCGGCGGCTCGCAGCCCGAGAACCTGGATGCGGCGCTGGCCAGGGCGTTGGAGATCATTCGGAACGGGTGAGGCCTTCCGGCGTTTCAGGCTCCCTTGAGCACGTCGATCATGGTGAAGACCCGCCCGCTGGCACCGGCGGCGATCTTGCGGTCCAGATAGGCGAGCGCATCCAGGGTGCCCAGGCCGTAAATCTCCCGGCCGTTCACGTTGTGGGTGAACTCGAACCGGGTCGTGCCGTCCGCCGAAATCAGCGTATAGGTGTGCCAGGCGTGGCCGCTCAGGTGCTCTTCGGGGATGCTCCATCCAGTTTTCTGGGACTGAGGGTCGCGCTCCATGCGGATCTGCTCGGCGCTGAAGGGAACCCCCAGCCGGTTGAAATAGCTCACCATGGCCCGGGCGGTGCCGCTGGTGTCGGCCTTTCCTTGCTGGTGGCTTTCGCGGATCTCCAGGTGGTAGCCCTTGAACAGGTCCGGAAAGGTCTGGGCCGCGAACTCCATCATGGCCTGGAAGCCGACGATCTGTTTGGCCATGTTGGGTGCGATCACGGCGGCGATGTCAGAGCGGCGCACGGTCTCTTCCAGCTTCTGGCGGTCGCCGCCGGTGGTGCCCATCACGAACGGCAGGCGTTGGCGGCAGTAGAATTCGGCATTGGCATTGACGGCGGTGGGATGGGTGTAGTCGACGCTCAGAAACGAGCCGTGCATTTGCCGTAGCTCCGGCAGGGCCGCTTCGCGCCCATCGGGCTTGATGAGACGTATGGCCTCACCACCTTCCACGCCCACCTCCGTTTCCTGAATCTCCGGTCCGGTAAACGAGCAGGGGATCAGCCTGAAGCGCGGATCGGACCGCACATGCCGCGCGACGACGCCGGCGACCTTGCCCGGCAGGCCGTTGACCATGACGGCAATCGATGACATGGGACATCCTCCTGGTTTGATGGGTTGCCGGCTACTTTTGCGGGCGGCTCAATTTTGCCGACGCCCGGGAAGCCCAGCGCTGCAGTTTCGGAAATACCGGCGGTTCAACGCCCGCCAAACGGGTATCAAGGCTGCGCAGGGCGGCCGGAATGTAACGGGCGAACTGCGTCTTACCCTTCCGGGTCGATAGAAACCCGAACGCCCCCAGAATCTGCAGGTTGCGCGCCAGCGCGCAGTAGCCAAATCCACGGCGGAATCGCGCGGGGTCGAGCGGACGCCTCAGGGCCAAGCGGTTCATGGCGTATTCGAGCAGGGCCTCCTGTTCATCCGGCGCCAGCTCGACGTAGGGGTCGATCAGCAGCGCGGCCAGGTCGTATTGCGGCGGACCCAGCCGGCCTCCCTGGAAGTCGATGAAATAGAATCGCCCGTTTTTGACCATGATGTTGCGCGACTGGCAGTCGCGGTGCATGAATCCCGGTTCGTTGCCTTCCAGCGCGCCATCCGCGATGCGGTTGAACTCGTCACTGAGCGACTCGTCCACCGGCAGCCCGGCATAGCCGACTAGAAATGCGTCGTGGAAATACCGGCATTCGCGATCGAGAATGACTTCGCGGGTATAAGCCGGCGTCTGGAAGGTCCAGGCCGGGTCAAATCCCCGCGCGCCGTCGACCGCCATATGGATGACCTCGTCGATCACGGCGCGGTAGGCGGCCAGCACCGGCCGGCGGTTCGATTGCGCCAGCACCAGGCTTTGGAGGCTGGTGTCCCCGAGGTCCTCCAGAAAGACCAGCCCCGCGAACGTATCGGCGAAATAAATGGCGGGAACCGGAACCAGCCGTTTTTTCAAATGGCGGCCGATGGCCACGAATGCGTCCACCTCGGCAACCCCTGCCGTGGCGCGCAGGCCGTGGTCCGCCAGGACCATCCCGCCGCCGGCGCTGTTCCAGCGCGACCACTGACGGTCGGAGCCGTCCCCTTCGATCCGCTCCACGGCGACGCCTTCCGGCAGGATGCTGGAAAAGGCCCGCTGCCAGGCTTCCCGAGCCGATGCCTCGACCGCGGTCGACCGGTAGCGCGCCTCGGTGCCCAGGTCCCTCCAGACCCCCCGCTCCGGGACGAAGGCGAGCACCGTCCGCCGGGCGGCAATCATCGCTCGGAAGGCGTCGATGCTGTTATAGAAGCCATGCTCCGGGATGAAGTCGAGGACGACCGGATCCAGGACCTGGATGCCGGTAAAGGTGAGCGCGCCGGCCGCCGCGTCGGCGCCGGCAAACGCGCGGACCCGCCTGTCCGGATCTACCTCGACCTGGTTGAATTCCGGATCGTCGACCAGAACCAGCGTCGCGGCCGGCCGACAGCGAAGGTGAAATTCGTAGACCGTCTTCAAATCGATCGTCGAATAAATGTCGGCGTTGATGACCATGAATGGCCGGTGATCCCAGAAATCGGCCCAATTCTTGATGGCTCCGCCGGTTCCCAGAATGACGGGTTCGTGGCGCAGAAGCACCGGAATGTCGAAGCGCCGGGAGGCGACGAACGCCTCGATCGCATCCGGCAGGTGATGGGTGTTGATGCCCACGGATTCGCAGCCGGCCTCCGTCAAGTTGCGAATGTGGATGTCCAGCAGTGGCCGCCCGGCCAGAGTGAACAGGGCCTTGGGGGTCGTCAGCGTGTGGGGCCGCAGGCGCGTGCCCAGGCCGGCTGCCAGGATGAGGGCTTTCATGGCTTCAGGCACCGTAGTGCGTTTTCGATGGCGCTCGCACAGCGCTCCAACGCCTCGGTGCCCTCCGCTCCCCGGAAAGACTGGCTCGTGAAGAATTCCAGGGCGTTTTCGTAGGCCACCTTGGATAGCGCTTCGCGCTGCCCGATCTCCTTGTTCCGGTACATGCGGCTGCCCTGGGCGGCGATTTTGCGGACCCGATCCTTGGCTTCTTCGGCCACCGACGGGCTGTGGCGCAGATAGCTGAGAGCCACCCAATAGGATTCCAGGAACGTTTTCACAAACATCGCGAAAAGCTTCAGCTTGCGAAAACCGACGGCGGTGACATTGTAAGTGTCCGGCAGGCTGGGGTGCGGGATCAGCACGGCGTCTTCGATCAAGCGGTTGAGCTCGGCCCGCAGGTGAACTTCGGCCGGGGCGTCGGCGTCGAAGACGAATTCGTACCGGAAGAGGTCCTGCAGGAATTCATATCGGGTGTGCAGATCACACGCTGAAAACTGAAAAGCATCCTCCTGCAAGATGGCCAGCGCGGTGAAGGCAGTCGGAATGAAAAACGCCACGCACGAATTTTTGTAGTACTCCAGCAGGGGGCGTCTGGTTTCCCTCAGGAGATAGCCGGGAGGATGATCGGCGCTCTTGAAGTTCTCGTCGGCGGGTTCCAGGATCCGGCGCTGGGCATAGGATTCCAGAGCATGGAGGGCGGCCCGACGGTGGTCCATGATCAGGGTGTCGGCCAGTTTCACCCCCATGGCATAGAGGTGATTCATATAGAGCTCCATGACCCCCATGATCTCTTCCCGGTCGAGGCGTTCGCGGCCGCTGTTCAGAATGGCGGCGGCGGTGAGGGCGTGGGGGGTGACGACGCTCACCTGGTTGATGGCATGGACAATGCGGTGGCCGAGGCCGCGGCAGAACGCACCGAAATCCTTGGGAGACATCGCTCCGAGAGCGCCGGCGCCGCGCCCCGCCAGGTCGTTCACGGATATCGGCGCGGCAAACTGGAGATAGACTTTGCCGTAGCGCCGCTGCAGAAACTTGCGAGCCTTGATCACCTGCCAGATATTCTCCGGCTTCTTTTGTCCGCCTTCGATCTCATGCAGGTAGGAGGTTTCCTCGAGCACCCGGTCGTAGCCGATGGATGCCGGAACGAAAATCAAATCCTCGCAGGCGCCGTTTTTCTGGGCGCTCAATAGTATGGAGAGCAGCCCCAGCTTCGGCAGCAGCACTTTGCCGGTCCGGCTGCGGCCGCCCTCGATGAATTGCTCGACGGAGAAACCTTCTTCGAGAACCTTGTGCACATACTCGGCAAAGGCGCGGGCATAGAGGACGGCCCCCTTGAAGGTCCGGCGGATGAAAAACGCACCTCCCCGGCGAAAGAGCGGGCCGATCGGCCAGAATGAAAGGTTTTTGCCGGCGGCGACCAGCGGGCAGGGTTGGTCGTGGTGATAGAGCACATAGGACAGCAGCAGGTAGTCGACATGGCTTTTATGTGATGGCACAAAAACGATCGGCCCCCGCAAGGCCGCGCGCTTGACCGTCGCCAGTCCTTCCGTATCGAGCGCGACTCCGTCGAAAATGGTTCGGAAGATCCATCCGACGATGGCCGAATAGAACCGGATCCAGGTCGGGTTTAGGGCTGCAGCGATTTCATCGAGATAATCGCCGGCCTGGGCTCGGACCTCCGCCAGCGGGAGATGGTGGTTTTCAGCATGGGTCTGCATAAACTGCTGGAAGCGCTCGCCGTTCAGGATGCTTTCTCTCAGCTCGGCGCGCGATTTCAGCACCGGGCCGGTAATGCTCTGGCGGTGCCGGCTGATCCGGGTCAGGATTTCGCCGCGCAGAATGCCCGCCTGATAGTCGCTGCGGTGATCGGCCATCTCAGGCTGCGCCAGAAAGAGGCGCATGTCGATGGGCGGCGATAATTCGACGAATACGTTGCCCGGGTTCTTAAACAGGGATGCCAAGAGCCGCAGCCGCCCCGGCTCATCCTCGGGGCCGAAGAGCATGTCGACCAGCGTCAACCGCGCCCGGCGGGGGTTTCGGCTGAAAAACATCAGCTGCGGAACGATCAAGATCGGCCGATCGGTCCTCTTCTGCTGCGAGATCAGAAATTCAACCGGGTCGGGGCGCGGACGGCGAAAGCGATGCCAGAGCCGTCGTTTTTCGATCAGCGGCAGGAATCCAGCCTGTCCCTGCAGCAGTTGCGTTTCCAGGAAGCCGTTGGCCATCGGATCGGGCATCCGTCGGAGCTGCCAGAGACTGTCCGCGTAAGCCAGTAGAATTCGAAGCATCCGCGCCAGCGGCTGCCAGACGAACCACCGGCACCCGAGACCGAGGGTCGGGAACGGTAGGCCCATGGCGGCGTACCGCGTGTAGGCGAACAGAAAAGCGAAGGCGGAGCGGAACCGCGAGGCAAAAACGACGATGGCATCCGGTGGAAGATCCCGCAGAACTGCGGCCTGATGCGCTTCCAGGCGGATGCCCGAGTAAAAAAGCTTCAAGGCCAGCGACATCAAGCGGCCCAGGCGGCTGGGCAGAACGTTCGGATAGTGGTGGCGGCTGCCTTGAAGGACACGGTTCATCCACCTGCGGAAAGCTCCGGCCGGAGCAGGCGGCGGCTGATGTTCGGGTCGATCCATGACGTTTCGCTCGCAGGTTGAAGCAAGGCCTTGCCGACGATCGGTCTGTGCTACAGAGCGCCGGCCGGACGATTAGGTTTTCCGTAACAGACTCCCTTGGTTTTTGCAACTTGCGCCTGGCGCTAACTCTCCGAAAGCGTTTCGTATCCTCGGTGCCGCGCAATGGCCGCCGCCGCGATGGTTTGCAAATTGGCCTTGTCAGAGGCCAGCGGCTGTGTTATAAGTGACCACATTGCTCTTTTTGGTGCGACCGGTTCAATCCGACAGCGTCGCAGTCCGATCGAGCTTCCGCAAGCTTGCGATAAGAGGAATCGTCCATTTTTCCGCAAAAATCACACTTGAAACAAGCAGGAAAGGAGAAGGCAGCGTTATGAAGACTTTGATTGGCGGTGCGGTGGCGACGGCGTTGGGCCTGATCGGCCTCGGCTTCTGGTGGAAAGAGTTTCTGATGGTTCTGGGCGGAACCATTCCGGCGGTTTTGCTCCTGGGCGGCGGCTTGGCGATCTATCTCGGTTTTGACGAAATGAAAGACACCTGGAAGAAAGACGAACCAGTCGCCTCTGCAGTGACGGCCGACGAGCTGGAAAAGTACAAGAGCGAGATCTCCGATCTCAAGAGAGAGCTCGATGGCCTGAAAGCGGATAAGAAATCCGATTAGCCTCAACCGCCTACAGAGAGCCCGGCGCTGCTTCGTTGCCGCCGGGCTTCGTCATTTTCCCGCCTGCCGGATGGCCGATGTGGCCAACGCATCGGCGCGTTCATTCTCCACCACCCCGCGGTGCCCCTGCACCTTGATCAGCTTCAAATCGCCAAACGCCGCCATCTGCTTGCGAATGGCGCTGATAAGGTCGGTGTTCTTCTTGGGCTTCCAGTTCAGGGTGAGAACCCCGAGCGCATAACCGCTGTCGGTGTAAACGCGGACAGCAAACCGCCGGTTTCGTACGGCGGCCAGGCCCTTCTGAATCGCCAACAGCTCGGCGATGTTGTTCGTGGTTTCTCCGATGTACTCCGAGATTTCCTTGCGTTGTGAGCCGCACTGAAGCACCACCCCAATCCCCGCCGGCCCCGGATTTCCGGAGGAGGCCCCGTCCGTATGGATGTGAACGATCCGATCCGCGGGCGGATCGCTCGGCGGCTTCGCGTGGTCGGCGGAACGGTCCAAGGGCGTTTGCAGCTCTTCTTCCGGCACCTCCTCCAGGCATTTTAGGTCATGGCGCTTCACCCGGTACTCATGCGGCTGGTCCAACTGGTACTTGATGCGCACGCGGCCATCCATCTGGAGCGGTCGGCCTTCGGCGTCCGTTTCCACCCAGACCTTATTCTTCTTGAAGCGCATCCGGATCCAGGCGGCGCCCGCGGCGTCGGTGGCGTACATAGAAGATTTTGGGTTCATGTGCCTCTGACGGGTTTGCAGAGAGCATAGAGCATAAGGCCAAAGGTATAAAAAGGAGCAGTCCACCCTAAGCCCAATGCGCTCTGCCCCTTATGGATACAAATGATACGCCCGGCTCATCGCCTTGAATTCCTCGAGCTGAACCTGCCAGGACGCCTCGATGGCCTCGATGGGTTCGAGAGCCTCCAAACGCTGTCGGATCGACGAATCCCCGATGAGCAGATCGATCGGCCATTTTTCGTATTCGTATTCGTACGGCGGCGGCCGCCAGGCGAATGCCAGCGGGTGATGCCGGATGACCGCCTGCAGCAGGCGCAAGGTGGCGGCGTAAGGTGCGTAGCACGCCGGATCGGTCACATGGATCTGGAATCCGGCGCAGCAGTGGCCCTGCCACTTGTTCGAAGTCGGCTCAAAGGCTGTCGGACGGAGAACCACCCCGGCAATGGGGGTCTGGCGCCATTCGGCCGTCAGCCGGGACAGGTCGAGAAAAGGGGCGCCGAAGAGCTCGAACGGTTGAGTGGTGCCGCGCCCCTCGGATACGTTGGTGCCCTCCCACAAGACTTGTCCGGGGTAGACCATGGCCGCGGCCGGTGTCGGCAGGTTGGGAGAAGGGGCCACCCAGGGCAGACCGGTGTCGGTAAACAGCATTCGGCGCTCCCAGCCCGCCATGGGAACCACCTCGAGATCGCAGCCGATGCCGAAGCGGGTGTTGAACAGTCGCGCCAGCTCGCCAATGGTCAGGCCGTGGCGCATGGGGATGGGAAAACGGCCGACAAAAGAGCTGTACGCGGGGTTCAGCGAGTTGCCTTCGACCGATTCTCCGCCCAAGGGATTGGGGCGGTCGAGAACCGCTACCTTCTTGCCGCAGTCGCGCGCGGTTTCCATGCAATAGGACATCGTATAGATGAAGGTGTAGACCCGGGTGCCTGCATCCTGGAGATCGACCAGCAGAACGTCGATGTCGTTGAACATTTCCGGGCGCGGGATGCGCGTGGATCCGTAGAGGCTGAAGACCGGCAGGCCAAGAACCGGGTCGGTCATATCCGCGGACT
>CAZEKN010000094.1:0-8258 GCA_964512755.1 uncultured Desulfatibacillum sp.
TTCATTTACGGGCCCGGGTTCGCATAGCAATAGAGGCAGCCGTGCGGGCAGCGGTGCCGGTCGTAGGAGCCGATATCCACCGATATGCGGCAGCCGCATCCCGCCGAACGGCGCTGGCCGGCGTCGCGTTGCAGGGAAAGGCGGCCGCCGTAAAGGTGCATCAGGACATCGTTCGGAATGCAGGCGGCCGGCGCAATGGTTGAAGGGGCCGGCAGGGCGGCCAGGGTTTCGTTTTCGCAGCAGGTGAAAAGCCCGATGCCCAGCGCGGAAAGAACGCGCTCCAAATCGAGCAAAATCCTGGCGCGGCGGCTGCGGTCCAGCTCCACAAACCGAAAGCCCGGATGACGCGCCGCCCGTCGGGCGATCTTGGGATAGGTGTCCAGGAAACTGGTGGTGCAGCGCCGGATGCCGGCGGCCCCGGCGGCCTCCGCAATCCGTTCGAGGTCGCCGAGATTGTCCCGGATGTCATCACCGTTCCAGCGGTAGTGACAGATGGGATCCAGCCGCCAGTTGACCGCCTGCGCGCCAAACCGGTCGCAGAGGCGGCGCAGTTGCTCCAGGCGCAGCGTCAACCCCGGCAGATTCGGTTCCAGCAGTCGGTCCTCCGAGTTGATGGTGAACTGAAAATAGAGGTGGTATCCCATCCGCTTCAGGTGGTCGCCCCATCCGGCATCCAGGAAGAGGCTAAAGTTCTTGGACCAGAAGACGATGGTGTGAACCGGCGGGACGGTCGCCGGAATCCGTTTAACCTGGCGGTTGTAAGGGTTTACGACCTCGAATTCGCCCCGGGCGATGCAGCCCATGAACCAGGGCATGAAAAAAGCCGGAATATCCGAGCGGCGGGACGCCGATATGACGAGGGCCTCGGGCTTCATGCGGGTGGCGTTTCAGCCGACCGACCGATCGGGTTTCTGGCGGGCGCGGTCGAACAGCAGCGCGGTGTTTCCGTGCCGTCCGGCGGCCGGATATCGACCGGTCTTCTGCGGCTATTTGTCCTTCTTGATTTCGGCGAAGGATATCACCTTGCCTCCGTTGGATTCCCTGGCCGGCGCTGCCGGTGCGAGGACCTCGGAGGGCTTTTGCGGGCTGATGACTTTCTCAAGCCGCATGCGCTTGCCGTTCATGGTGAACGGCGCGCCGTCGATATAGGCATCCCTCAGGATCCAGGTGGCCACCTGCACCGGCACCTGAAGCATCAGCAGCGCCACGTGATACCATCCGGGTTTGTGGTCCGGCTCGATGGCTTCAATGCGTGCAAAGGAGAGGGGTTTGTCCTCATAGTGGATGAGAACGAGGTCTTTTTCACCGGTCCTGTTTTCCATCTCCTGCTTCGTCGTCATATGGGCGCTCTCACCTTGTTGCGCCGGCCTCATCCGGAATGCATTTCCGTCGGCCGACTGCCAAATCGTGGATCGGGATCAGAATGTCGGCCATCCGGCGGATTTTCTGAATCGAGTCATAGGCGTCCGCCAGGTTGATGTGCACGCCGGGGGCCACCGCCGGCCCCTGGGCCGGAAAGTTTTTGTCGTTGCAGCAGAAACCCGTAATGACCGCCCGGCCTTTGGCGGTGTTGACGGCGACGGACTGGCCGCCCACGGTGTGGCCGGGCGAGAAAATGACATCGATGCCGTCTGCGATGCGCGCATCGCCCTCCACCGTTACCACCTCCAATCCATCCAGGATGTCCGGGTAATAGCGGTGGTCCACCGGATGAGGGTTCTTGAGAAATTCGAGTTCAGCCTTCTGCACGATGATTTTCGCGTTCGGGCACTTGCTGTCGTTTTCGCAATGGTCGTTGTGCAGATGCGTGTGGATGATGAGGTCGATGGCTTCGGGTGTCAATCCCACCTCTGCCAGCGCTGCATCAAACTCGTTCACCACGAACCCGCATTGCTCCTCAACACCGGCTGGGACGACGAATTCAGAGAGCCCCGTGTCCACCAGGATCGTCCGGTCGCCGCCTTTCAGATAAAAGGCGTAAATGGGCAGATAGATCCGTTTGCCGTAATCCCGCAGATAGGTCATGACCCCCTGGTCGGTTTCGTTGATCCCTACCACCAGCGGGTGGATGGTGTATGCGCGCATCATACGCTCCGCTCAAGTTTTTTGCATTTGAACCGATAGGATTATAAACTAGTTTCAGATCACCTGCAAAGAGGGAGTTTAATCATGAACCGCACGTCCGTTCTGAAGATCTGCTTTTTCGGCTGGCTGGCCCTGGTTCTTGCATCCTTGAGCCCGTTGGCCGCTGCCGCCGGCCCATCCTCCCCCAAGTCCTCCCCGGCGGCGGCGGCATCCGCCGAGCACCGGGATCCCAACTATTGGTTTCAAAAGGGAGCCTTGTGCGCAACCTACGGCAACAATCAAGCGGCTGTTGGCTATTTCGGGAAGGCCATCGCTCTGGACCCCGGCCACAGCGGGGCCTACTTCTCCCAGGGGGTCTCCTATGGGCAGTTGGGCAATTACACCAGGGCCCTTGCCGCCATCAGCCGGGCCATCGAAATGAAACCTCAGAACGGGCTCTACTACTACGGACGCGCCCGAGTCTATCTTTTGTCCGGTGAAAAGGAAAACGCGATGGCCGATTTCCGCAAGGCCGCCGACCTAGGCGACGAGGATGCCCGGATTTACCTCAAAAACATGAAGTGAGCGGCCCTGCCGGTACCGGCTTCTTGAAATAAATTATGGAATGATCACCCCTTCGGATTTCTTGCCGTCGATCTTGATCGTCAGCGGGTGGGGCAGCCTCACGTGCCGGATGTGGGCCGTGGTGGCCTCCACCGGTTGAGCCTTCAGCCAGTTCCAATCGACGAAATCCTTCCCGTCGCCCGATGCGGTCAGATAGCTGATGTCGAGCGAGGTGATGTTGTGAAAGAAATGGGACCCCTGGGAGGGGTCGGCTTTCAGCGCTTCGGTGGCGGTCTCGACCACGGCTCCCACGGCGGATATGTCCGTCCACTTCACCGGGATGCCGAGCCAACGGTCTGCGGAGCCCCAGCGCCCGGGGCCGATCAGCAGATAGCGGCGGTTGCCAGCGGATAGGCGCTTATTCAGCCGGCCCACCTCGGCGGCGATCTCGACCGTGCGCGTCACGTCGAAGGCCTCGGGATCGACGAAGATGATATCCTCGATGTCCTGAATCTGTCCGTTGCCTAATGCCATCGACGAGAAGCAGATGGCGCGCTCCCGATCCTCCCCGCTGAGTTCCACGTTCAGCTTTTGACGGGCCACCGCCATCGGCCGGATCTGCAGCAGGTCGAAAACCGGCCGGATGCCGGCGGCCAGATTCACGGCAAATTCGATTTCCACCGGGCAGCCCATGCCCCGGCGCCCGATCTCCAAGAGGTCCGTCAGGATCTCCGGAAGCGGGAATTCACGGTATTTCAAAATTCCGGCGAACGTTACCACCGGCAGGCCGCCGCTCTGCAGGCCGTCGCGGATGCGGTGCTCCTGAGGGTAATAGGTGCTGGAGAGGACGCGCATGGCCGGGCAGTCGGGGTTGTCGTCGATGGCCAGGCGCTCCAGGTTCGGGTCGTCTCCGGAGGTGAGATCCTCCTGGAAGTCCCTCATTCTCAGGGCATAAAAAAATCGCTGAGAATTCTTGAGGATATCATCGACCGTCGAAAATTGAGGCATGAATTGGGGATAACGCGGCGAGAACCGTAGCGAGGTCCCGCCCTCGACCACCATTTTTCCCAGGCCGAAAGCGATGTGGGCGATGCCCTCCTCGGGTTTCAGGTGGGCGATCGGGTAATAGTTGTAGGATTGAACCACCCCGGCCATGGCCGGAAAATAATAATCTCGATAAGCCTCGCCGGCCAGATGCTGGATGGCCACCGCCATCTTTTCCTCTTCGATGCGGTGGAAGGTGCTTTTGGCAAATGACTTCGGGCTTTCGTAATAGGTTGAGGCGTAGACCATCTTGACGGCTGTGATCAACCGCGCTAGGCGCCGGGTCCGATCCGGATGGTTGTTGGGCAGCATATAGGTACGGTAGATCCCGGCAAACGGCTGAAACTGGGCATCCTCCAGCATGCTGGACGAGCGCACCGCCAGGGGGCAGGTGATGTGATCGATCACGAACTCCAGCTGACGGGCCAACCATTCCGGAAAACGCGCGTTCGAAAACGCCGCGGCGATCTCTTCGTCCGCCAATTCACGGGTGCCGAACTCGCGGAGGTCGTTGTCGGCGATGAAGGCATCGAACCCCTCTGTGCTGATGGCGATCGTCTTGGGGACCCGGACGTCGACGGCAGGGTACTTTCGCTGCAGCTCCGGGTGTTCTTTGAGCAGCATCGCGGCAAAGGCGAGACCGCGGGCCTTGCCGCCCAGCGAACCGCGTCCGATTTTGACGAAATCCGCATCCGGGTCGAACCGGTCCCGCGCCATTTCGGTAATGATGCCGCGTTGGATCCCCTTGCGGCGTTCATGAATGCAACGGACGAGGTAGCTTTTCAGCTCCTGCGTACTGGCGAAATCACTGACCCGCACCGGCTTGAGTTTTGAAGCCAGCATGACCTCCGAGCGCGCCATGAACCAGCTGGAGAAATGGTTGCGGCTGGCGTGATAGTTGACGGAGGCATCCGGAATGGTCGGCAGAATCTTCTCCATGGCTCCTAAATTGGATGCGCGGGCGATCTCCTGGCCGTCCGGGAGCCGGAAGACGAAGTCGCCGAATCCCAGGTACTGCATGAAGAAATTGTGGATTTCCGTGTTGAGCGCCGGGGAGTTCTTGTTGACAAACACCGCGGGAATCCGCCCGGCGTTGATGCGATTGGCCTCCTCCGAGCTCAGATTGAGCAGCGGCAGGTCCGGGTTTTCGGCGCGGATCATGGACAGCAGGGTAAAGCCGGCGTTTTCATCCATCACCCCGTTGCGCGGAAAACGCACATCCGACAGAACCCCCAGCAGATACGGTTGATATCGACGATAGAGGTCCAGGGCTTCTTCGTAAGTTTCGGCCACCAAAATTTTCGGTCGCGCACGCATGCGGAAGATGCGGTGTTCGTCGTTGACCGATTCCTCCATGGCGGCCTGGGTTTGCGTCACGATTTCCTTGTACAGGATCGGCAGCAGGGAGGAATAGTGGACCGGGGAATCCTCGACCATGATGATGACCCGCACCTTGGCCCGATCGGTGTCGAAGGCCACGTTCATCCGGTCTTCAAGGTTTTTGATCAGGGCGAGCAGCAGATCGATGTTGCCTTGCCATACATAGACCCGGTCGATCGACGCGCGGTCGACGGCCTTGTGGTCGAGCCAATGCTGGCCGGTCTTGTGGACCAGCAGGAACACAGGCAGATCCGGGAAGCTTTGCCGGATCGTGCGCCCCAGGACATAGGCATCGGTGTCGTCCACCAGCGGCATGGTGATCACGAGGTCGAATTTCTTGCGGTGCAGGGCTTCGATCGCCTCCTGGGAGGTGGACGCCCAAGTGAGCATCGGCGGGCGCGAAAGGTTCAGGCCGCGGTACTCGTGGATGATCCGTTCCGCCAGCCGCCCCTCTTCCTCCATGATGAAGGCTTCATAGGGGCTGCTGACGAGCAGGATGTCGGTGACCTTGCGCGCCATCAGTTCATGGAAGACCTTGAAAGACAGGTCGAAGTCGTCACGGCCGGCCATGGCGGGCACCTTGTCCGTTTGCATTGCATGCCTCCAAACGTCGGGTTACTCCTCTGCGGGTATCTATAGGCGCACGCCGCGGGAATTTCAAGAAGCGGGCAAGGGGGTGTTGCGGCTGTCACCGCAAAGCTTTCCCTGCCAGGTGTCGCGGCGCTCCATGGCGATCCGGATGGCGACCAGCGACGCGCGCTTATCCCGGCACCAGTCCGGAGCGGTCAGCTCGTCGGGGTGCGGGTCGCCGGTCAGGCGTTGGATGACCACCCGCGCCGGCAGGCGTTCGAGGACATCCACCACCAGATCCGCATATTCCTCCCGTTCCAGACAGCGGTAGTGCCCGGCCTTGAACTGAGCCTCCAGGCGCGTGCCTTTGACGACGTAAAGGCTGTGGATCTTGACGCCGTCGACCGCTGCGGCCGCCAGCGTTGCGGCGGTGAATTGCATATCGGCGCGGGTTTCGTTGGGCAGCCCCAAGATGATGTGCGCGCAGACGGGCAGGCCGCGCGCGCGGGTCGCCGCCACCGCGTTCAGGAAACACGCCGAGTCATGCCCGCGGTTGATTCCGGCGAGGGTCGCGTCGCGGGCGGACTGCAGTCCGTACTCGACCCATACGAGGTGCCGGCGGGCATATTCCTGCAGCAGGGCCAGGACCGGCTCGGACACGCAATCCGGCCGGGTTCCGATGGACAGGCCAACGATGCCATCCACCGCCAGGGCTTCATCGTACAAAGCCCTCAGATGGGATAGGGGTGCGTGCGTGTTGGAGAAGGACTGGAAATAGGCGATAAATTTGCGGGCCCGGTAGCGCCGGACCATGGCGGTTTTGCCGGCCTCCAGCTGCTCGGTAATCGACAGTCCGCGGGCATGGGCGCCGGTGCCCGAGCCGCGCGGGTTGCAGTAGATGCAGCCGCCGGCGGCGATGGTGCCGTCCCGGTTCGGACAGCTGAGGCCGGCGTCGACCGTGATTTTCTGGACACGGCAGCCGAAGATGCCTCTCAGGTAGGAGTTAAGGTCGGTGATACGCGTTTGCATGGCTTGACCCGCTAAACCGGCGCCGCTATAATCGGGCCGGTCTCATACCGGTCGTAAAAAACTGATGGTTTTGGTTTCGGCAAGTCAACTTGCAACCGGACATGCTCATTCGAGACGTTTAGCACACGTCGGCCTAACCTCGCAAACAACGTCAACACACACATACGATCTCATGTCCTCCTCTACTTGCACGTACGATGTCATTGTAGTCGGTGCGGGCCACGCGGGCTGCGAGGCCGCGCTGGCCGCCGCCCGGATGGGGTGCCGCGTGCTGCTGACGGCCATCGATCTCGACAAGCTCGCCGCCATGCCCTGCAGCCCATCGATCGGCGGTATGGCCAAGGGCCATCTGGTCAAAGAAATCGATGCGCTGGGCGGGGAAATGGCCAAGGTCGCCGATCAGACCGCCATTCAGTACCGCACGCTCAACACCAAAAAAGGGCCGGCGGTGCAGGCGTCGCGCAGCCAGAACGACAAGCAGCGCTACCACATGGCCATGAAGCGGGTGGTCGAGACGCAACCCGGATTGGACCTCAAGCAGGCCCTCATCGAGCGGTTGCATGTGGAAGGCGGCCGGGTGGCGGGAGTGGAGGATCATACCGGTTTCGGGTATGCCGCCCCGGCCGTCGTGCTCGCGACGGGCACCTTTCTGAGCGGGCTGGTGCACATCGGCTTCCGATCGATCCCGGCGGGCCGGGCCGGAGAGTTCGCCTCCTACGGCCTTCCGGCGCATCTGCGCGAGCTGGGGTTCACGCTGGGGCGGCTGAAGACCGGCACCCCGCCGCGCCTCAAGCGCGCCAGCATCGATTTCACGCGTTTCACCGCTCAAGGCGGCGACGAACGTCCCGTACCCTTTTCATCATCTTCGGGCGAGCCCGTTCTGCCGCAGCTGCCGAGTTTCATCGGCTATACCGGGGAGCGGACGCACGCCATCGTGCGCCGCAATCTCTCGCGCTCGGCACTATATGGCGGCGTCATTACCGGCATCTCGGCGCGCTACTGCCCATCCTTCGAGGACAAGATCGTCAAATTTCCGGAAAAGGATCGGCATCAGATCATTCTCGAGCCGGAGGGCATCGACACCGAGGAGATCTATGCCAGCGGTCTGGGCAACAGCCTCCCGCTTGAGGTCCAGATCGAAGTGGTGCGCTCGGTTCCGGGGTTGGAGTGCGCTGAAATCGTGCGGCCGGCCTACGCGATCGAGTACGACTACGTCAATCCGGTTCAGCTCCGCAGCACTTTGGAAACCCAGCGCCTGAAGGGCCTTTATCTGGCGGGCCAGATCAACGGCACCTCGGGCTATGAGGAAGCGGCCGCTCAGGGACTGTGGGCGGGCATCAATGCCGCCTGCCAAGTCCAGGGCCGGCCGGCGTTTGTCCTGGACCGGTCCCAGGCGTACATGGGCGTCATGATCGATGACCTGGTGACGCGAGGCACCCGCGAGCCCTACCGCATGTTTACCTCGCGCGCCGAGTACCGGCTGGTCCTCCGTGAAGACAATGCCGATCTGCGTCTGATGGAACTCGGGCATGAGCTGGGGCTGATCGTAGCTGACGCCGTCTCCGAGTTGCGCTGCCGCCGGGTGCAAATTGCCGCAGAAATCCGGC
>CAZEKN010000095.1:0-8245 GCA_964512755.1 uncultured Desulfatibacillum sp.
GCGGGGAGAAAGTGTCCCGGACCCTCGAAGCCAACGACATCATCCTCAACATGAATATGCTGCCCCACGAACCGCTCAGCAACCACGACCGGCCGGACGGCATCCGCCTCGGAGTGCAGGAGATGACGCGCTTCGGAATGGGCGAGGCGGAGATGGGACAGATCGCCGAACTCATCCACGCGTGCATCGTCGGCAAGAAGGACGTGAAGGAGGACGTGAACCGGTTCCGGGCTCAGTTCCGCGAGGTCCGCTACAGCTACGACAATTTCGGAGAGCGTCGCACCGAGCCGTTGAAACTGATGAAATCCGCGTAGGATCATTAATTTACCTCCGGACGGCCCTGTGAACGACACCGCGCAGCCTGACCAGAAGCTATCGCTTTTCGCGGCCGGCATGGCCGCATTCTTGTGCGCGCTGTGGGGGGCCAACACGGTCGCGATCAAATTCAGCCTCTTGGGGATGGGGCCCTTCACCTCGGCGGCCGTGCGTTTCGGGATTTCGGCCGGATTTCTCTGGGCCTGGGCGAAGATCTCCGGCCAGAGCCTGAAGCCGGCCGCCGGGCAGCTGCGGCCGCTGATGGTCAACTCCCTCTTGTTTTTTGTGCAGCTGTGCCTGGTTTACGTCGGCTTCACCATGACGAGCGCCTCCCGCGGCGCCCTGCTGACCAACTTGCAGCCTTTTTTTCTTCTCTTTCTGGCGCATTTTTTCCTCTCCGGCGACCGCATCACCTGGCTGAAGCTGATCGGTCTCGTTCTCGGGTTTACCGGCGCGGCCTGTGTGCTGCTCGACCGGTACGACAGCAGCCGCAACCTGATGGCGGGCGACCTGCTGCTGCTCGTTTCCACCATCGTATGGGCCTGCAGCGCGGCTTATACCAAGCACCTGGTCCGGAGCAGCTCATCGATTCAGATCGTGTTTTATCAGCTCCTGTTTGCCGTTCCGTTGTTCGCCCTGGGGGCGCCGCTGTGGGACACGCCCATGATCATCCGGATCGACTTCGGGATCGCGGCCGCCATCGCGTTCCAGGTGGTGCTGACGACCGCCTTTGCATTCGTGGCCTGGACCCGGCTGATGCAAACCTATGGTGCGGTGGCCCTGCACTCGTTCGTCTTTCTGATCCCTGTGTCCGGCGTGTTCCTGGCGGCCATCATCCTGGACGAGCCGATGACGAGGATGATCCTGCTGGCGCTGGTGCTCATCACCGCCGGTATTCTGATCGTTCAATTCGGGCAGCGTCGCGACATGCAGGCGATTCTCCCGGGCGGTTCGCACCAACGATGAAGACCGCCACCGTCAAATCGGACGGTTTGCTGCTGGTCATCGCCGCCATCTGGGGTTTCGCCTTCGTGGCCCAGCGAGTGGGAATGGACCACGTCGGCCCCTTCACGTACAACGGCGTGCGTTTCGCACTGGGCGCTCTCACGTTGGCGCCGCTGTTGCTGATGCGCACCCCATCTTCGGATGCGGCCCCCGTTCCCATGACCCGGCGGGGTTTTATCTGCGGCGGCGGGGCACTGGGTGTGGTGCTGTTCGTAGCCGCATCGCTGCAACAGGTGGCGTTGCTGTACACCACCGCGGGGAAGGCGGGTTTCATTACGGGCCTATACGTGGTGGTCGTGCCGATCCTGGGCCTTTTCTGGGGGCAGCGCCCGTCGGCCGGCACGTGGACCGGTGCCGGGCTGGCGGCTGCAGGGCTTTACCTGCTGTCGGTCACCGAGTCCTTCCAGATGGAATACGGTGACGGGCTCGTGCTGGTCAGCGCCCTTTTCTGGAGCCTGCAGGTGCTCCTGGTGGCCTGGCTGTCTCCGCGCACCCGGCCGGTGGGGCTGGCCTTTTATCAGTTCTCGGTTTGTGCGGTCCTATCCCTGATAACCGCCGTCATCTTCGAAACGTTTGAATGGGCGGGCGTGGTTGCCGCGGCCGTGCCGATCTTTTACGGCGGGGTGTTGTCGGTCGGAGTGGCTTACACGCTGCAGGTCGTGGCGCAACGCGACGCCCATCCGGCGCACGCCTCGATCCTGATGAGCCTGGAGGCGGTTTTCGCCGCACTCGGCGGCTGGATGCTGCTGGGCGAGACATTGAGCCTGCGGGGGCTCGTCGGCTGCGGGATGATGCTGGCGGGAATGCTCTTGTCGCAGTTGTGGGTGTTGAGAAGATGATGCTCGATACTGGATACTCGATACTTGATGCGCGCTCTGCGCGCAGAACGCAGGCTCGGCAGTATCTCTTATTGAGCATCGAGCATCGAGCATCGAGCATCATTTCCATATGAACCCCTCAAACATCGATCCAAAGGAACTATCGAAATTCGCGGCGCTGGCGCCGATCTGGTGGGACCGCCACGGGGCGTTCAAGGCCCTGCACGACATCAACGGGCTGCGGGTCGACTACATCAACCGCCGGGCGCCGTTGGCCGGCCGGAGGGTCCTCGACCTTGGATGCGGCGGGGGGATCCTGTCCGAGGCCATGGCGAGCCTGGGGGCCGAGGTCACCGGCATCGACGCCGGCGAGGAGCCGCTCGCGGTCGCAAGGCTTCACCTCCAGGAATCGGGTCTCCGGGTAGATTACCGGCTGGCCATGGCGGAACCGTTCGCGGAGCGGGTGCCGGAGAGCTTCGACGTGGTCACCTGCATGGAGTTGCTGGAGCATGTGCCCGACCCGCAATCGGTCGTGGCGGCCAGCGCCCGCCTGGTCAGGCCGGGCGGGGATGTGTTCTTCGCCACCCTCAACCGTAATTTCAAGTCATTCCTCTTTGCCATCATCGGCGCCGAGATGATCCTGCGGCTGGTGCAGCGCGGCACGCACTCCTACCGCCGGTTCATCAAGCCTTCGGAACTCACGACGTGGTCGCAGCGGTCCGGGTTGAGCTTTCGGAATCTCACCGGGCTGCACTACAACCCGTTCACCCGCCGGTACTCTCTCGGCGGCAACACCCACGTGAACTATCTCATGCATTTCCGGAGGGCTTGACCCGGCCAGAGCAAATCGAATATCATCTTTGACCCGGCCGTGGCCCCAAGGGCGACGATGCCGGAGCGATGGGAGTGTGACATGAGCCATGATAAATTCAATAAAACATTCATAGTCCTGCTGCTGTTGTTCATTACCTCGGTATTTCTGGCCATGATCTGGCCCTTTCTGATGACGATCCTCATGGCTGCGATCTTTTCGGCGCTCACCCGGTCCCTGTACCGCTGCCTGAAAGACTGGTTCGGCGGCCGCAGCAGCCTGGCGGCTTCGCTGACCCTGTTCCTGCTTTTTTTCGGCATCCTGCTGCCGCTGGTCGGATTGCTGGGGGCCGTGACCGCGGAGGGCATCAAAGTCAGCCAGACCGCCAAGCCGTGGATCCAGAAACAGATTTCCGAACCCGCCGAGTTTTCGGACCTGTTGAAAAAAATCCCCTTCTACGAAAACATCCTGCCATACAAGGAGACGATCTTCCTGAAGGCTGGCGAACTGGTGGGGCGTCTCAGCACCTATCTCATCAACAGCCTGTCCTCGGTCACCGTGATGACCGCCCAGTTCATCTTCATGCTTTTCATTTTCCTGTACACGATGTTCTTTTTTCTGGTCGACGGACGGCAGATTCTAAGCGGGATTCTGCACTATCTTCCCTTGAAGCAAGAAGATCAGGAGCGCATGCTGGACAAGTTCACCTCGGTGACCCGCGCCACGTTGAAAGGCATCGCGGTCATCGGAATGCTCCAGGGTTCGCTGGTCGGGGCAGCCTTCGCCGCGGTCGGATTTCCGAGCGCCATTTTCTGGGGGACGGTGGCTGCTGTCATGTCGATGGTGCCGGGGATCGGCACGGCGATCGTCTGGCTGCCCGGCGTGATCATTCTCTTCATGGGCGGGCACTACGGCGCTGGGATCGGGCTGCTGGCGTTCTGCATCCTGGTGGTGGGCGGGATCGACAATTTCCTGCGGCCGCGCCTGGTCGGCAAGGACACCCGCATGCACGAGCTGCTGATCCTCTTCGGGACCCTCGGCGGGCTCATCATGTTCGGTGTGGCCGGGATCATCATCGGCCCGATCATCGCCGCGCTGGTGGTGACCGTGTGGGAGATTTACGGCGTCGCGTTTCAGGATGTCCTGCCCGGCCGGTCCTCGCCGGCACCCGCTGAGCAGAAGCAGACCCCGGAGGCGCCCCGCATCCTTCTGGCATCCGAGGATTCCGAATCAAAGGCCGGCCGGCCGCCGGCCGGCTAAGGGGTCTTGAGCTGCGCAGCCAGCTCGGCTGCGATCTCACGGCTCAGCGCTCCCAACGCCCGGCTCTGGGCCGCCACCAGTTCGGCATATCCGGGCCCCGAGATTTTCTCCAGGAGGTTCGAGGTGTTCACCGCGAGCGTCTTCTTGCGCTTCTGGTCCCGGATCGTCCAGGCCGCATTCAACCAGACGTTCTCTCCCAGCCGGCCGTCGAAGCGATTGAAGGTTACCGCCACCAAATAGGCCGGGTCGCCGGCCAGGTTGTCGGTCATGACGCTGACGCGGCGGTCGGATAGCAGGATGCCCAGGTTTTCCACCAGGACCCGCGAAATCTCCTCCTTCAGGGTTCCGCCCCAACGGTTGAACTCCGACAGCACAATCTGGTTTTCATCGGTGCGGGTGACGATCTGCGGGCGGTCGATGGCCGCCGGAATCGCCGCCGGGTAGACGGCGACGATGGTCCCGGGAGCGCTGCCGGTCCCCCCGGCCGGACGGGGGAGGGGGGAAAGCGTATAGAACTCGATCGGCTGGCTGTGCCCGAAGCATCCGCTCAGCAAGGTAGTCAGCGTGCAGGCGATCAAGAGGCGGCGGGAGGCTATCGTTCTTTTTTTCATTGCACGGGCTCCTTTCCGGTCAGGAGGGACTGCGGCTGGCGTTCCAGGTAGTCGCTGAGTACGCGCAGGGCGCGAGCGGCGGATGCCAGTTCCTCCAGGGTCTCTTTCAGGCGCGATTGCAGGGGTGAGCCCGATTCCAGAACATCGGTCGCGGCGGCCAAGGAGGCCTGCGCGTGCTGCAACGTGGCATTCACTTCCGGCGCCGTTCGGGTGCGTAGCTCCGCCGCCAGCAGCTGCAGCTCCTTGACGGTGGCGTTCAAAGACTTCACCGCCTCGATAATCTCAGGCGAGTTGGCGATGCGCCGGGCGCCTTTGATGGTGGCGCTGAGATCCAGGCCGATCTCGTCGATGGGGATCTTATCGAGCTTCGCCACCAGCTGACTCACCTTGGTGCCGATCTCCTCCAACTGGGTCGGCGTGGTCGGAAATTCCGTGTATCCGTATTTGCCGTTGCGCACCAGCGCAGCAGGTTTGGCGTTGGGAAAGAAATCGAGCGCCACATAATTCTGGCCGGTCAGCAGGTTGCCCGTGCGCAACTGGGCGCGCAACCCCCGCTCGACGAGATGGGCGGTCAGGTTCTCACGGCTCACCCCATCGGGCAGATTGCCATGGTAGGAGATGCGCTCCGGCTCCACGGCGGCGATCACCGGTATCTTGACCTTGTTGATTTTGAAGTCGAACTCCGATTTGATATCGATCACCTGCCCGATCGGGATGCCTCTGAATTCGACCGGGGCTCCCGGCGACAGCCCTCGGACCGACTCCTCGAAGAGCAGCACAAAATAATTCTTTGTGCTGTAAATTTTTTCCCGGGCGGCTTCACGGCTTGCAAACAGTTTAAAAATGGCATTATCCGAGGCCTGCTCCTCCGAGTCGGAGTTGTTCTGGAAGCTGTCGAAGGCGATGCCCCCCACCAGGATGGAAACCAACGACTCGGTGTTCACCGTGATGCCGGTCGCATCCAGTTTCAAGTCTACGCCGCTGGCGCTCCAGAACCGCGTGGTGTTGCGGACAAACTGGTGATAGGGGGCGTTCACGAAAATTTTGGAGACGATTTTGGCACCGTCCTCGCTGAGATAGTAGGCTACGACCTCACCGACGCGGATCTGGCGGTAGTAAATGGGAGAGCCCACCTCGAGCGATCCCCGCCGGTCCGACTCGAGAATGAAGTGCCGGCCCGGCAGCCCCGTGGTTACGATGGGCGGCTCCTCGAGCCCCGTGAAATGGCGAGCGGATCTGCCCGGCTTGCCGGGGTCGATGTCGATGTAAGCCCCTGAAAACACGGTTCCCAGGCCGTAGATGGCACTGGCGGAGACGCGCGCCCGCACCACCCAGAAGCGGGTGTTCTCCGAAATGAAGCGCTCCGCCTCCTTGATCAGTTGGGCTTTTACCACGACATGGGAGGCGTCCTCGCCGATGCGGATCTCCTCCACCAGCCCCACCTCTACGTCCTTGAACCTCACCTTGGTCTTGCCGGCATCGAGCCCCTCGGCCGACTTGAAGGTGATCGTTACCTGCGGGCCTTTTTCGGTAAAAGCCTTCACCACCAGCCAGCCGCCGATGAGCACGGCCACCACCGGCACGACCCACACCAGCGAAAAGCGCCGCTGGCGGCTGTTGACGGCCGCGGCGGGGAGTTCCGGAAAATCAGATTCCGAGGAGTGTTGCTCACTCATGCATCTTCTCCTTTGCATCCCAGATCAGGCGGGGGTCGAAGCTCATGGCGGCGATCATGGTAATGACCACCACGGCGGCGAAGTGCAGGGCGGCCGGTCCGGCCTGGATCGTGGCCAGGGCTCCGAGATTCACTAAAGCCACCAGGATGGTGACCACGAATATGTCCAGCATGGACCAGCGACCGACCGCCTCGGTGATGAGGTACAGGCGCGTTCGGTCCTTAGGCCGAAAGTGGGAATTGCGTTGCACGGATATGAGCAGGTAGCACAGAATGAATAATTTCAACAGCGGCACGAAGATGCTGGCAATGAAGATGATCAGAGCGATTGGCCAGGAGCCGCTCTGGACAAAGTAGATGACCCCACTCATGATCGTGTCCGACTGGACCATGCCGAGAGAGGTGACGGTGGTCATCGGCAGGATGTTGGCGGGGATGTAGAAGATGCAGGCGGCGATCACCAGCGCCCAGGTGCGCGCAATGCTGTCGGGCTTGCGGCTGTGAAGGGTGGCCCCGCAACGCGGGCATTTGGCGGCCCCGGCTCTTTCCTCCCGTGGCACTGCCGGACACAGGAGGTGGCATACGGAACAGGCGACCAGGCCGGCCCGGCGCGCCGTCAGGACGGGCTTCTTCACTGGGAACCCTCCCAGCGCTCCCAGATTTCATGGGGATCGATCGCGGCGGCGGCGGCCGCCATGACGAAAATGAAAGCGGTCAGCGAGTAGACGGCCACCCCTGGGATGATCTGGGCCATCTTGGCGAGCTTCACCATGCTCACCAGCACCCCCAGCATGAAAATCTCCACCATGTGCCAGGGCTGCAAGAGCCGTAAGTACCGGAACACCCGGAACATGCCCGGAGCCCTGCAGTTGAGGCTCACCGGCACGAGCACATACAGCGAGGCCAGAAGATGCAGGCCGGGGACGATGATCAGGTTGATGGCCACGAGAGCGGCCAGCGCCTCCATGCCCTGGTCGGCGAGCTGGCGGATGCCTGTGACGACATGCGTCTGATGCTCAAGCCCCTCCTTTTTGAACGTCAGGAAAGGGAAGGCGTTGAACATGACAAAGAGGATCACCCCGGCAAAAAGCAGTGCCAACGGGCGCTGGAAGCTTTTGGGTTTGTTCTGGATGAGCACGGTGCCGCAGCGCCGGCAAAAGGCCGCGGAACCCTCGGGCACCCGGGGAATTCTCTGCAGCAGATCGCAATCGTGGCAGGCCATCAGCGAGCCGGTAGTCATGCCATGTTTCCTTTGTCCCTCTTTGTAATCATGCATAGCATCCTACCTCATGACAATCAAGATTGCCATGGGCGTTGAAAAATCGGGCGGGATGGTTACCCCTTATGCCGAGGCGATTCAGCTGCCTCGTTGGTTTGGCCTGATGCTTTTTGTATTGATCGGAGATGACGATGGGCTCGATGACGATGAGTTCAAAGGAGCCGGATGACGACGGCTTGACCTATATCACGGTTGGGGAAGCGGCCCGATACCTGGGCGTCGGCCGCAGGATTGTCTATCAGCTGATCGATTTCGGCCGGATCCGGGCCCAACGCAGGCGCAAAATGATACTGGTCGACCCGCAGAGCCTGGAGGAATTCCAGCGTTCAGGCAGGCTGACCTGAACCCGGAGCCAACCTTCCGCTTCTAATACGTTCCGTTCTGCCGCCGCCGGTCCCGGATCCGCTCGTTCAAGTTGCGCTTGACGTTTTCGCGCAGCATCCGCGAGGTGGTGTTGAGATAGCGCAGGTT
>CAZEKN010000096.1:0-6974 GCA_964512755.1 uncultured Desulfatibacillum sp.
CGACGGCCATCGGCAATCAGCAGCACATAGACGTTTTTATCCAAAACTCGATAAATGATGCGGTAAGGTTTGAAAAAAATCTCGCGATATTCGCGAACCCCTAGCGCCAGCAGCTCCTTCGGGTAAGCGCCCCGCTCGGGGAATTCGGACAATTGGGAGAAAGTCTTTTCGATCTGTTCTAAAACGTAGTCCGCTTTGCGAGGCGCATCATGCAGAGCGATGTAGTCATAAAGCTCGTCGAGATCGCGTGCGGCATCGTACGTCAGCAAAACCGTGAACGGCATCACCGATCCTCTCTGCGTTTACGAAGACGCTTAACCACCTTCTCGGCGGGGACAACCTTGCCTTCCTCAACCTGACGCATCCCGAGCGCCAGGACTTTCAGGAGAGCCATGGTTTGCTGGGTTTGCTCGTAGCTTTCGATGGCTTGTATGACCACCTTGGCTTCGCCGTTCTGGGTAATGATCATCGGCTCTTGTCGTTCGGCAAGGTTTCTGACGATTTCGGCGGCATGGGCCTTCAGGTAGCTGATGGGCTTGATCTGACTTGACAGTTTCATGAGAGCACCTCCATTTCTGAAGCAGGACTTAATTTAGTCCATAAACAGGTCGACTGTCAAGCCGGAGGCCTTTTGAAAAGGGAGGTCGGGAGGGACAGTTATCCATGCCGCTCAATTTGGGGGGCCGCTTATAAAGGGCATGGGGGCCGGCGAAGCGATCGCCGGCCTCCCATGAGAGTGGCGGGATCCGCAGGATGCAGCGGCGGATATCATGCTGCAAACGTGTACCTCGTACCGGCCGTGTTGATGGTGAACTCGGCCGGCATTTCCCTCTGGAAATGAACGATCGCTTCAAAGCCGGTGCAATGCGTGGGCGCCACGAATTCTGGCTTGATGGCCTTGATGTCGGCGACGGTTCTCTGGATGATTTCAGTTTTGGCGTTGATCAGATGAAACCCGCCCAGGACGGCATGAACCTTCTCCACGCCAGACACGTTCTGGGCATGTTTGACCGTATTGACGATGCCGGCGTGGGCGCACCCCGATAGGACCACCAGGCCCTTGCCCTTCAAATTGAAAAACAAGGCCTGTTCGCCGCGGAAGTCGTCGGGCTCGGGCTGGTCGGCGCGTTTGATCAATAAACTCGGGGGCACCTTCTCATACTCGGTCACTCTCGCGATGTTCCCAGTGAAATACGCCCCGGGAACAACCTCGGTCGGATGCTTGACCTCGATCACCTTCAAGCCGAGGTTCTCGATGTCTTCTTTTTTCAGCCGGCCTAGATCGGCGGCCTCCGTCGTGCCGGGCCGCAGAGAGTAACGATGGCAGAAAGTCTCCTCCCCGACATAGAACGGGGTCCCACTTTTTATCTTGGCCTTGTTTTGCTTCAGCAATTCGACGGCCGCCATGTAATGATCGTAGTGGCCGTGGCTCAGCGAGAATGCGTTCGCCTTGGCTATGTCGATCCCCAGCAGGGCCACGTTGTTCATCACACCAGCGGGATCGAGGCCGTAGTCGAACATGCAGCCGCAGGTTTTGCCGTCGATCGTTGTTTCGACGTAATAGGAAAGGCCGTGCTCAGCATGAATGGACTTGCCGGGGACGACTCGATAGCGTTTCGTGACCTTGTTTTCTGGACGCAGGGCGTCGTAATAATTGTCCGTCACCACCCATACAGCCACTTTATCCACTTCAGCGATCGTAGTTTTTGCCTGTGCCATAGCCCCTCCGATAATGGTATCGCCTGCCACCAGCAGTGCCCCTGCGGCCATCGAACATTTCAAAAAGTCTCTTCGATTCAGCTCATTCTCCATCCATGCTCCTCCTTTTCCGGCAAATCGGTTAATTGGTTGCCCCCGGCAACGGGGTACTTCGTTCGTTCCCGGGGACGGGTGCGCACCTATCGAGCGGATTCCCAGCGCTTCTCCAGGTAGTAGAGAATCGGCACGGTCATGCGCGAAAAGAACAGCGAGGCGACCTCGCCGGCCATGAGTGCGATGGCCAATCCCTGAAAGATGGGGTCGAAAAGGATTACCGAGGCGCCCACCACCACGGCCGCGGCGGTCAGCATCATGGGCCGGAAACGCACCGCACCGGCGTCGACCACGGCCTGGTCGAGCGGCATGCCCTGCTGCAGGCGCAGCTCGATGAAGTCCACCAAAATGATGGAGTTGCGCACCACGATGCCCGCGCCGGCGATGAAGCCGATCATGGAGGTCGCCGTGAAAAAAGCGCCCATGCCCCAGTGCGCGGGCAGGATGCCGATGAGCGAGAACGGGATCGCGGCCATGATCGTCAACGGGGTCGTAAAAGACTGGAACCAGCCCACCACCAGCACGAAGATGAGCAGCAGCACAACGCCGAAGGCGATTCCGAGGTCGCGGAAGACCTCGTAGGTGATGTGCCACTCACCGTCCCATTTCATGGCCAGGCGCCGGTCGCTCTCCGGCAGGCCGGCGGTGTGCTGGGCGATGCGGGTGCCCTCGGGCAGCTGGATGGCGTCGATCGCCTTCCAAAGCTCCATGATGGCATAAACGGGGCTTTCCTTGGCTCCGGCCACCTCACCGATGACGTAGACGACCGGCATCAGATTTTTATGGTAAATGCTGCGGTCGATTCCGGTCTTTTCGACGCGGACCAGGTCTGCCAGCGCCACCATGCCGCCGTCCGCGCCCGGGATGCGCACGGCCTGCAAGCGGTCGATCCCGGCGCGCTGCTCGAGCGGGGGCCGCAGCAGGATCGGAACATCCTCCTGTTCGCGCGGCTGGTGCAGGAGCCCGCTCTTGCGTCCGCTCACGGTCAGCGCCAACGTCTCGGCGGCCTGCGCTACACTGATGCCGTGCAGCGACGCCTTTTCACGGTCGACGGTGATCCGGTAGCGCGGCTGGTCTTCTTCCATGTACCAATCGACATCCACCACACCCTCGGTTTGCGCCATGATGTCGCGGATCTGGCGGGCGACCTCGCGCTGGCGGTCGTAGTCGGGGCCGTAGACCTCGGCCACGAGCGTCGCCAGCACGGGCGGCCCCGGCGGCACCTCGGCAACCTTCACGCGCGCGTGGTGCCGGGCGGCGATCGCCTGCAACGCCGGACGCACGCGTTTGGCGATCTCATGGCTCTGATCGCGGCGTCGGTCCTTGGCCGCCAGGTTCACCTGGATGTCGGCCAGGTGAGGGCCGCGGCGCAGGTAGTAGTGCCGCACCAGGCCGTTGAAATTGAAGGGGCCGGCCGTGCCGATGTGGGCTTCATAGTCCACGACCTCGTTCACCGTGCGCAGGTAGTCGCCCATCTCGAGCGCCGCGGCGGCCGTGTCTTCGAGGGTCGCGGACTCGGGCATGTCCAGGATGACCTGAAACTCGCTCTTGTTGTCGAAAGGCAGCATTTTGACTTTCACCAGGCCTACCGCCACCAGACCGCAGGCCGCCACGAGCAGCAGGGCCACTCCCGCCAGAAAACCCAGGCGCCAGCCGCGATGATGCAGCAACGGCGCCATCACCCGGCGGTAGAGCCGTGTGGCCGCATCCTCTGCGGCATGCGGGTCGGCCGCGTGGCCGTCCCTGCCGGCAGCCGGCCGCAGCAGCCGCAGCGAGGCCCAGGGGGTGACGATGAAGGCCACGATGAGCGAAAACACCATCGCCGCCGAGGCCCCGACCGGGATCGGCCGCATGTAGGGTCCCATGAGCCCGCCCACGAAGGCCATCGGCAGGATGGCGGCGATCACCGTCAGCGTCGCCAGGATGGTGGGGTTGCCGACCTCGTCCACGGCCTCGACCGCCACCGCGGCCAAGGGTCTTCCCCGGTTTTCGGGCAAACGGAAATGCCGCACGACGTTTTCGACCACCACGATGGCGTCGTCCACCAGGATGCCGATCGAAAAGATGAGGGCGAAAAGCGTGATGCGGTTGAGCGTGTATCCGTATAGATAGAATACGGTCAGGGTCAGGGCGAGCGTGACCGGAATGGCGAGCGCCACCACGCCGGATTCCCGCCGGCCCAGGGTGAGGGCGATGAGCACGCTGACCGATACCACGGCGATCAGCATATGCCAGAGCAGCTCGTCGGACTTCTCCTTGGCGGTCTCGCCGTAGTTGCGCGTCACTGTGATCTGGACGTCCCCCGGGATGACCGTGCCGCGGGCGTCTTCCAGGCGGGCCAGCACGCGCTCGGCAATATGCGTAGCGTTCGTGCCCTTGCGCTTGGCCACGGTGAGTGTGACGGCGGGCGTCACGCCCCTGGCCGCCGGCTGTGCCGCGAGTCCCTTTTCGGCGGCCGCCGGACCTTTGCCGAAAAAGACATACTGGTCGGCTTCGGCCGGCCCGTCCGTCACCTCGGCCACGTCCCGCACATACACCGGCCGGCCATCGTGTACCCCCAGCACCACCGCCGCGACCTCTTCACGGGTGTGCAGCAGCCCGCCGGCGTGCACGATGATCTGCCCCTCGCGGGAGGGAGTGCTGCCCGCGTCCGCCGCCTGATTGGCCGCCAGCAGGATGTTCGCGACCCGGGCCGCGTCGACCCCGTAGGCCGCGAGCCGCACGGGATCGAGGCGCACCTCCAACCGCCGCGGCTCGCCGCCGATCAGCTGGGTGATGGATGCGTTCGGCTCGCGTTTGACGAGGGTTTCGGCCTCGGCCGCCACTCGTCGCAAAGTGTAATGGTCCAGGTTTTCACCCCAGAAAGTGAGCGCCAGGATGGGCACGTCGTCGATGTAGCGCGGCTTGATCAGCGGCGGCGTGACGCAGCAGGGGATGCGGTCCATGTTGGCCATGAGCTTGGACTGCAGCCGCACGATGGACTTCTCTTCATCCTCGCCCACGTAAAACCGGACGATGGCCATGGACATGCCCGGGCTGGAGGTGGAGTAGATGTATTCCACGCCCGGGATCTCCCAAAGCAGCTTTTCCATGGGCTGGGTGATGCGCTGCTCGACCTCCTTGGCTTCGGCGCCCGGCATCTGGACGAAGATGTCGATCATCGGGACGATGATCTGGGGCTCCTCCTCGCGCGGCAGGGCCATGACGGCGCCCAGCCCCATCAGCACCGACGCGACGATGATCAGCGGCGTCAGCTTGGAGTCGATGAAAGCCCTGGCGATCCGTCCGGCGGGTCCGAGCTTCGGCGCGGTCATGAGGACGCCTCCACGCGCGACCCGTCCATGAGCCCCGGCGGCGGGTTCACCACGAAACGGCTGCCGTCGGCCAGGCCGGAGATCACCTCGACCCGATCCCCCAGGCGCCGGCCCGTGCGCACCAGGCGAAAGCGCGCGATGCCTTCGGCGGTGACGAGATAAAGACCGGTGAGCTGCCCCTCCTGGATCAGGGCCGACGCCGGGATGGCCGTCAAGCGGTCCTCGCCGACGGCCAGCGCCACCCGTACGAACATTCCGGAGCGTACATCCGCGCCGGCCGGCAGGCGGACTTTTACGAGAAACGAGCGGCTGGAGGGATCGGCGGCCGGCGCCACGACGTCGACCACCCCCTCCATGGAAAAGGGCGCCGAGCCCTCGACGCGGGCCGAGACCGCCTGACCGGTCCGCACCGAACGCACGTAAGCCTCCGGAACCCGGATGTCCACGCGGTGGCCGCCGGCTTTTTCCATATGGAGCAGAGGCCTGCCCGGAGCGGCCAGGTCCCCGGGGTCGACCATCCGGGCGGTGACGACCCCATCGAAGGCCGCCGTCACCATGGCATCGCCTGCGGAAACGCGCGCCGCGGAAAGAGACGCCTCCGCCTGGCGCACCCGCTGGCCGGCCGCTTTCTGCAGGTCATCCGCCTGGGCCAGCCCCGCCTGAGCCTGGCGCCGGCGCGCATCGACTTCGTCGAACTCCTGGCGGCTGACCGAGTCCCGGGCGAGCATGGCCTGATAGCGCTGCTGGGTGGCGGTTGCGAGTTCGGCTCCGGCCGCGGCCGCCTCGCGTGCGGCGTGCGCGGCGTGCGCGGCCTGGCGCGCCTCGGCCAGCGCCGCCTCGGCCTGCCGGTGCTGGGCGTCCACCTGGCGCTCGTCGATCGTCGCGAGCACATCCCCCTGCTGCACGCGGTCGCCTTCCCTCACGCGCACCGACGTGATCGTGCCCATGAGCTTCGCAGCGACCGTGCTGGCGGTTTCAGCCTGAACCGTGCCGACCGCCTCGAACACCAGCGGCCAGGTCCCGGCCCGGGCCGTAGCGACCGCCACCTTCACGGCCGGGCCGGAATGCGGCGTCGTGTGCCCGGGTTCGATTTTTTCGCCGCAGCCTAAAAGGGCGGCCATTAATCCGACTGCCGTTAAAAATAGAATCCCTGCGCGTTGCATACATGCGCTCCCTTTCACTTCTCGTCCAACACCCCGGCGGCCAGCCGAAGATGGGTCTTGCCCACGGTGGCATCATGCCGGGCGCGGGCCTGCGCCGTGCGCGCCTGCTGCAGCGCAGCCTCTGCGGTGAGGAGATCCACGATGGTGAGCAGGCCGCCGTTGTATCGGTCGGCGACGATGCGCAGCGCCTCCTCGGACTGCCGGACGGCCTGGTCCGCCACGCCGATGCGCTGGAAGGCGCTCGCGGTCCGGGTGTAGGCTTGGCGGACTTCCAGGAAGACCTGGCTTTCCATCTGCCGGCGCACCGCCTGGACCTGCCGCCGCGATGCCCGGGCTTCGGACACCTTGGCGGAGGGCGCCAGGCCGGAGAAGAGATTGAGGCTGAGAACCGCGCCCACGCTGTAATTGTCGGCCGATCCGTCAAAATCCTCGGTATGGATCTGATAATTGCCGACGAGGTCCAGATTGGGCAGATGGCCGGCCCGCGCTTTCTCGATTTCCTCCCGGGCCATGGCCTCACGAAGGTCAAGTTCCTGCAGCTCCAGCCGCCGCTCTCGGGCGGTCGCCAGCCAGGTTTCAAGCGGGTCTCCGGGCCCGGATTCGGGCTGCAGGCGGTCGGAGAGCTCGAAGCGGACCGGATCGGGAATTCCCATGGCGGCGTTCAGGGCGGATCGGGCGACCTCCA
>CAZEKN010000096.1:7074-8217 GCA_964512755.1 uncultured Desulfatibacillum sp.
CCGGCCGGCGGCTTCCTGCCCCAGTTTGGCCTGTTGCCAGCCGTGCCACGACTGGCCGCCGTCGAAAAGCGGCCAGGTGGCCGTGAAGTTGGTGGCAAAATCGTTGATCGCATTCGGCTGGTTGAGCCGGTCGATGGCGAAGTCCTGCGGCGTGAAGTTCTCCTGGTTCAGCTTGGTGGAAAACACCTGCGGCGGGTTGTTGGACCGCTGAAACCCCTCGCTCACGTTCAGCCGGGGCAAAAATCCGGCCCGGCCCTGGACGACGCGCTGCTCGGCGATCTCCACCTGCGACCGGGCCGCGGATAAAGCCGGGTTTTCCCGCAGGGCGATCTCAACCGCCTGCGCAAGGCTCAACGCCGAAGGGTAGGAAGACAGCTCGCCACCACTGACCTGGCGTTGGCTGAGAAGAAGTCCCATCACAACAACGAAAACCGCAAACCGGCGTCGGGGCATATCGTCCTCGTGAAGTCAGAGGGTACTGCGGTTTCATAGGCGCTTTTGGTGACGGAATCAACCGCCTGATCGAAACGGCGATGATCAGCAGAAAAGCAGTGCTGTTTCTTCGGAAAAAGGCAATGACATGCGGCGTCGTTTTTTCGAAAAGAAAATGAAGGAGCGGCCTAGCATTCTCGGCTCATCGCGGCTGGAAAGCCGCTCCCACCCGACACAGAACTGCCGCGGCGGCAGTCCTTCCTTTCCCCCCTTTGGAAAAGGGGGTCAGGGGGATTTTAAAATGGTTCAATCGGCCGCCATGCTGGTCTTCCAGACCTCCCAGACCTTTCCGACCAGGTCCGGACCGGGCTTGAGGGTGATCCTGCCGGGTTTCCAGCCGGACGGCGTGGCTTCGGTGCCCTTGCTGTCCCGCACCAGCTGGAAGGCCTGCACCTGGCGGATGGTCTCGGAAACGTTGCGGCCGACCGGCGGGGTGAGGACTTCGTAGCCCTGAATGACGCCTTCGGGGTCGATGATGAAGCGGCCGCGCATCTCCACTCCGGCATCGTCGTCGTAGACCGCGAACGCCGAGCCCACTTTCCCGCCCGCATCGGAAAGCATGGGGAACGGGACCCCGCCTTTCACCATCTTCGCCAGTTCGTGGTCGTTCCACATCTTGTGGACGAACACGCTGTCGATGCTCATGGAGAG
>CAZEKN010000097.1:0-8214 GCA_964512755.1 uncultured Desulfatibacillum sp.
GGCCGGACTGGTCTGCGCACACTACGAAGGGGTCGCCATTTACCGCACCGGCGATAGCGATCCTGGGCAATGATCCGCCAAGCCCCGGATCGGGTCAGGGACCGGCGCCGCCATTTGCCCATTCAGCTTCAGGATTTTCTATAACCGAAGATTGTCAGCCGGCTTTAGGCACTCTATAATTATGCCGAATACCGTCAGACGGCTCGATTAGACTTACCCAGACACCCCGAGGGAGGGCAGCGGAAGATGGTTCTCGGCATAGTGGCGGCATTGGCGGCGATTCTCATCGGTTATGTCATCTCCATTTACAACCGACTGGTCCGGCTTCGGAACACCTCGCAATCCGCTTGGTCCGATATCGATGTCCAGTTGAAAAAGCGCTACGATCTCGTGCCCAACCTGGTGGAAACCGTGAAAGGCTACGCCGGACATGAGCGCGTTTTGCTTGAAAAATTGACCGAAGCGCGCGGAGCCGGAATGAAGGCGTCCGGTCCCACCCAGACGGCCCAGGCTGAAACCATGTTCCGCGACACCCTGACCCGTCTCTTTGCGGTCGCCGAAGCCTATCCGGATCTCAAGGCCAACCAAAACTTCCTGCAACTGCAGATCCAGCTGAAAGATCTCGAGGACGGGATCGAGTCGGCCCGCCGCTATTACAACGCCGTGGTGCGGGATTTCAACACCGCCGTCGAGCAGTTCCCTTCCAACCTGATTGCGTCACGCTTCAACTTCGCCCAAAAGGATTTCTTTGAACTCGAAACACCCGAGTCCGAGCGCCGGCCCGTTCCAGTTCGTTTTTGAGGAAAGGAATCCAGGCTCATGCGGAGATGTCCACAGCGGATCCAGGTGATCTTCAAAGCGCTTCCGGCGACAGCCGCGGCCGTGCTGATCGTGGTTGGCAGTTTGACCGGTGCCACGTCGGTTCGTCCGCCCGAACGCATCCTCTCCTTCGACAGCCGCATCACGGTAAGCGCCGACGCCAGCATGCTCGTCACCGAGACCATTCGGGTCCTGAGCACCGGCGAGCAGATCCGACGGGGCATCTTTCGCGACTTTCCGACGACCTACCGGGACCGCGCCGGCAATCGCTATACGGTGGGATTCAACCTGCAGGCGATCCTCCGCGACGGCAGTCCTGAAGACTGGCACACTGAACGCCTCGCCAACGGCATCCGTATCTATATGGGCCACAAGGATCATCTATTGCCCCCCGGCGAGCACACCTACACCCTGATCTACGCAACCGACCGGCAGCTCGGCTTTTTCGCGGATCACGACGAGCTTTACTGGAACGTCACCGGCAACGGCTGGACCTTTGCCATCGACACGGCCTCGGCCACGGTCACGCTGCCCCCCGGAGCTCCCGGCGCGAGTCTGCTGGAGGCCTTCACCGGCCCGGCAGGCGCCAAGGGCGCGAGCGCCAGCACGGCAGCGCCGTCCGCCGAGACGGCGTTTTTCAGAACCACTCAAAGGCTGGCGCCATACGAGGGTCTGACGATTGTCGTCGGCTGGCCCAAGGGGTTCGTCCGCGAGCCGTCCGCAACCGACAAGACGGAATATTTTCTGAAAGACAACCGCACCCTGCTGGCCGCCGTCATCGGCCTTGTCGTTTTGCTGGCCTACTACCTGCTGGTGTGGAGCGCTGTTGGAAAGGACCCCGCGAAGGGAACCATCATGCCGATCTACACGCCGCCCGACAACCTGTCGCCCGCAGCGACCCGGTTTATGGCGGAGATGGGCTACGACGACAAGGTGTTGGCGGCGGCCGTCATCGACATGGCAGTGAAAGGCCACCTCAGCATTTCGGATGCCGATGGCAAATACACGCTGGCCAAACGAGACGGCGCCGCTGCGAAGCTCAGCCCGGATGAGCAACGGATCCTTTCCCAGCTCTTCCGATCCAGGACGTCTATCGTGTTGGAGCGCAGCAACCACGTGTTCATCGCCGCCGCCAAGAACGCACTCAAAACATCGTTGACCTTTGCATTCGAAAAATCGCATTTCGTCAACAACCGCAAGGCCTTCGTGACCGGCGTGATCATTTCGGCCGCGGCCGCGGCCGCGGCGTTCCTTTCCGACCTCGATCAGGGCGAGGTGGTGTTTCTGGGAATTTGGCTGACTGGGTGGAGCATCGGCGTGGTCTTTCTGGCAACTCTGGTGACGAAGCTCTGGCGGCAGGTGTTTTCCGGCGCACGCCATCTGGGAACCAAAGTCGGAAGCTTCGGAGCCGCAATTTTCATGACGCTGTTCGCCCTGCCTTTTTTCGGTGCGGAGATCTTCGCCCTGTTCACGCTGGCACAGAGCGCTCCGGCCCTGGCGGGGCTGCCGCTCATGCTGGCTGTCGTCAACATCCTCTTCTATCACCTGCTCAAGGCGCCCACCCTCATGGGCCGCCGCATGCTCGACCGGATCGAAGGGTTCAAGCTGTTTTTAGGCGCCACGGAGAAGGACCGGCTTGAGCGCATGCATCCGGCCGATCGCACCCCGGAGATCTATGAGAAATATCTGCCCTACGCACTCGCCCTGGGCGTGGAGCAGCAGTGGACGGAGCAGTTCGCCGATGTGCTCTCCGCGGCCTCTCATCCGGGCGGCGGAGCCGGATATCAGCCGCGCTGGTACGCGGGATCAACTTGGGACAGCTCGCGCATGAGCGGCTTTGCCGGCTCGGTCGGAAGTTCCCTAAGCAGCGCCATATCATCGTCATCGACCGCACCGGGATCCGGATCCGGAAGCAGGGGCGGCGGCTCATCGGGCGGCGGGGGTGGGGGTGGTGGCGGTGGCGCCTGGTAGCTGCTGCGCGGCGAGTGGATGTTGGTCTTGCGCTTCAACGGTTTTTCTGATGAGATAGCGCCCGCATTCCAATCCGCAAGGAGGCAAGATCGCCCCCCTTGACGCTGTTAAGAACGAGGAGGCTCCAGCCATGGCCGAACGTGTTTTGGTTATTCTGTCCTGCGGCACCAACAACCCGAATCGCGCCACCCGGGCGTTGTTTTTCGCCATGGTGGCCAAGAAGAAGGGCAAGGACGTGTCCGTCTTTCTTCTGGATGAAGCGGTCTACCTCGCCAAGCGCGGGATCATCGACCATCTGCAGGCCGCCACCGGCGATTCGGCCGATGACCACCTTCACTTCCTGCAGGAATATAACGTACCCCTGCTGGTGTGCACGCCCTGCGCCATCACGCGTCAAATCGTCGAAGCCGACCTGATTAAAGGCGCGCGCATGGCCAAGGGCGATGAGCTGATCGATTTGGCCTCCGGGAGCGTCGTGCTGAGTTTTTGAGTGAACTTGGCCAGCAAGTGCATCCTGGCGGTTCCTGGCCGCCCGGCCGGCCCAACCGGACGAATCGTTTAATATCGAGCGGTTCGATAGGGAGTCTCCCATCGATGTCGGCCTCACCCAACCGTCCGCTCACGGGAATTCTGCACGCGGTTCGCGCGCATTTTCTTAATTGCCGGGCCACCGGTTGCCCGGCACCCGCGCCGGTCGAAAAAATCATTGTTGTCGGTCGGGGCTTCGCCGGAAAGCCCGATCCCACCTTCCGAGGGCGCCGCCCGCCTGGAAGAGGCGCTGGGGGCCGTGCGCCGCGCCGCATCTGAATCCTCAGCCAACCTGTTGTTGAAGGACTTGTGACGAATGCAACTGGAGAAGGTTATGTACGCTCGTCTCTTTTCGAAGCTGCAAGTCGGGGGGATCGATCTTAAAAACCGGTTGATCATAGCTCCGACCTACCTCGGCTACGCCGGTGCCGGCGGAACGGCGAGCCCGCTGCTGCTGGACCATTATCGCCTGATGGCTGCCAGCGGCGTAGCCATGGTGGTGGTGGAGAACGCCACCATTGACCATCCGACCGCCAGCGGCTCGGAGCGGACTCTGCGGGTCGACACAGAAAAAGCCGGCTTTTTGCACACGTTGGCCGCCGCAGAAGGTCAAGGAATACAAAGCGCGCTTCGAATGACCGAATCCCCGGCGCAGCCGGGTCGGGGTGAAGATTCGGCCCATGGGGCCCCGATGAGATCTATGAAATGAAAACGGTTCCCAAGCTGACAGCGGAAGCAAGCGGGAAGATAAGGAAGACGTCATGGAAACCGGGGAATATGCTTTCGCCGGTTCCTGTGGTGCTGGTGAGTTGCGGGGGGACCAAGGGCTGGAAAGCGAATCTTATCACCATCGCCTGGGCCGGCAGTGTCTGCAGCGACCCGCCCATGCTGTCGATCGCGGTGCGTCCCGACCGCTATTCGCATGCCATTATCAAGACCACGGGCGAATTCATAGTGAATGTTCCCTCCACCGATCAAGCCAAAGCGACGGACTGGTGCGGGGTCGTTTCGGGACGCGATGTGGACAAGTTCGCCGGAACCGGCCTGACGCCGGCGCCCGGCCGGAAAGTGGCCTGCCCGATGGTCATGGAATGCCCGCTCAACATCGAATGCCGGGTCCGCAAAAGTATGGAGCTGGGTTCCCACACCTTGTTCCTGGCCGAGGTGGTTGCGGTTCAGGTCAGCTCGGACCTGGTGGACGCCCGCGGCCGCCTCAATCTTCAGAAAGCCGGCCTGATGACCTTCGCGCACGGTCATTATTTCGCTTTGGGCCGCCACCTCGGACATTTGGGGTTTTCCGTGCGCAAACGCAAAAAGCGCGGCCGCACCTGATTCCTGCCGTAAAAACCGCGTGGCGTCCTCTTGGGTTTTCAGCCGATGGCCTAAAATCCAAACCGCGATCTATCCGAGCGGTCGTCGACTCAGGGCGATCGACCTTCGACCATCACATTCTTAAGTTCATCCACGTCACCGACGCCGATGGGGAATTTCTCCTCCAGAATTCGGCCCACATCGCCGACGGCTTGGCAGATGCCCTCTGCCGCCCGGCCTTCCTGGATTGATTGAACCAGGGCGGCGACAATGCCCTGCCAGTGTGTTTCGGGGATCCTGGCGTTGATGCCCCGGTCACCGAGCACCCAAACCCTGCGCTCGAAGACGGAAACATAGATGAGAACTCCGGTCTCGGCGCGGGTCCGGTACAGCCCCTTGCGCGAAAACTGGATGTAGGCGGCCTCCCGGACCTCTGCCTCCATCTCTTTTGCGCTGATGAACCACCGCTTCATGACAGGGATGCGTTTGGCCGCTTCGTGGAACACCACCCAAAGGGGGAGCAACGTTGCAAGGAACACCCATAAATTGAATGGGCCCGCCCATAATATACCGCCCAGCATCGGGGTGAACGCTATCGCGAGGGGGAATGCGAAGGCGGTCGCGCCCAGCCAGCCGGCCGTGGGATAATGATCGCTCGCGGGAACCACCATGACGACGATTTCGCCCCTCGTGCGGGTTTCCGCCGCGCGAACGCAGGCGTCGATTTTCTGTTGCTCCGCTTTAGTGAGAAAACCGTCTGCCATGTCTTTTATAATCCCTTGCCGGCCTACCAACTCCCGGAGGCACCGCCCCCACCGAAGCTGCCGCCGCCGCCGGAAAAACCACCCCCGCCGGCGGAGAACCCTCCTCCGGATGAAAAGCCGCCCGGAAAGCCGCCGTATCCTCCTCCGGACCGCCGGCCGTATGGCCGGGATCCGATGGCCGGAGCCAACCCTGCGATGAATGAGAGGATGAAGCCGGCAACCAGGCCGATCCCGGCCAGGACGGCCAGCGTTCCAAGCCCGGGCGAAAAGGCCATGTGCCCCAGAAACGGCATGAGAAATCCGCCGGCTGCCGTTCCGAGGGGACGGCTTACCCGGCCCAGTGAAAACACCAGAAAAACGAACAGAATCAGAAACGGGATGGCATCGGTCAGATTGGCCACGGCCAGGTCGTCCGCCTCCTTCTTCTCGGCGGCCTGGAATTCGCCCCGGACGGCGTCGATCATGGCCTGCACGCCGTTCACCACCCCCCGGTCGAAAACGGCCCGCCCGGAACTCGGGCACGATCACCTCGCGGATGATGCGCCCGGCCTTGAGATCGGTGAGCCGACCCTCAAGCCCGTAACCCACTTCGATCCGCACCTTGCGGTCGGCGCGGGAGATGAGCAGGATGGCTCCGTTGTCCAGGCCTTTCTGACCGATCTTCCAACGCTCGGCCACCCGCATGGAAAACTCCTCCAGCGCCGCCCCCTCCAAGGAGGCCACGGTGAGAACCACGATCTGAGTCGCGTCCTTCTGTTCAAAGTCTTGCAGCAGGATGTCCAGCTGGCGCACGGCCCCGGGCGACAGCATCCCCGCGGTGTCGTTCACACGCCCCCGCAACGGGGGGACCTGCAGAGCGAAGGCCTCCGGGACCAACACCGTTAGAATGAGTGCAGCCGCGGCGGCGACGCGCATGCCGCCCGATAGCGTCGATGGGAGGAACATGGGCCGCACCGCCTCAGAATTTCACCTTCGGCGCGGCCTTGGCCGCTTCATCGGCCTTGACGTACTCCTTGCGCTTCAAATGAAGCAGCAGGCTGTTAGTGAGGCTGTTGGGAAAACTGCGGATCAAGCTGTTGAACTCCTCCGCCGCTTCGTTGTAACGCTGGCGCGCCACGTTGATGCGGTTCTCCGTTCCCTCGAGCTGGTTCTGCAGGTCCTTGAAGTTCTCGTTGGCTTTCAGGTCCGGATATTGTTCGACCACCACGAGCAGCCGTGAAAGTGCCGAGGAAAGCTCTCCCTGGGACTGCTGCAGGCGCTGCAATGCGGCCGCATCGCTGAGGTCGTCGGCGGATAGTTTGACGGAGGTGGCTTTGGCGCGGGCATTGACTACTGCCTCCAAGGTCTGACGTTCATGCGAGGCATAGCCTTTTACCGTCTCCACCAGGTTGGGAATCAGGTCCGCCCGGCGCTGAAGCGTCGCCTCTACATCTCCCCAGGCCTTGAAGACCTTTTCCTCCTGCTGTTGCATCGTGTTGTAGCCGCAACCGGTAAGGGTCATGGCCACCGCCAACACCATCGCCGAAAAAAACTTCCCGCTTTTCATCTTGGCCTCCATCCCCAGACGAGTTCTTGGATATCGCTCCATGTCGGAACCGGCTGTTTGAAACGCACTGAATATTAGGAAGCGTTCCTCGCATGCGCAACCGGTATGGCCGTCGGCCGCGCCCTCAGGTGGATCGCGGCCCTTTCAACTCGTCTCGCAGGTCGGCGATGTGGCGGAACGGATAGACCCCGGTTGGACAGACGCGGCTGCAGGCCAACGCGCGTTCGCACCAGCGCTCGCCTATATCGATGACGCCGTGAGTCCAGGACGATACCCCTTATGAAACCGCCATACGGGCTTTGAGCTCTCCCGGCAAAAGGCCGGCGTACAGCATGCCGGCCGTCGGTGTCGGGACGCCCAGCTCCTTGGCTTTCCGCGCAATCACGCCGATCATGGAATCCAGCTCCGAAGGCCGGCCGGCCTCCACGTCGCGCTGCATGGACGGTTTCATCGTGGAAGCCGCGCCATCGATGCGGGCGATCGCCTGGTCGACCACGTCGGCGGCCAACTCGACTCCGCTCGCATGCGCCAGCGTTTTGACTTCCTGCATCAGGTTCGCCATCAGAGCTCGCGTTTCCGGCACGCCGCGATAGTCACCCACCTCCAGACGCGTCAGAGATCCTATTGCGCTGAACCCGGCGATGAAAACGAATTTTTCCCATAAGGCCCTGCGGATGTTGTCGGTCGCCTCGACCGCGATGCCCATGCGGCCCAGCGCCTCGACCGTACGCAACACGCGAGGGGTGATCGAACCGTCCATCTCTCCCAAAAGGATCCGCCGGAAGTCCGAGACTTGCCGAATGACGCCGGGAGCCTCGATGTTGGCCGCAATATAGGTGACGGCCCCCAGGACTCGATCCATGCCCACCACAGCGCCGATGCGCTCGGCGGCGTCGATCCCGTTCTGAAGACCCATCACCACGGTGTCCGGCCCCACCATCGCCAAAGCGGTTTTCGCCGCTGCATCGACGGCCGGCGTCTTCACGCACACCAGCACCAGCTCGACCGGCCCGATGTCCCCGGGGCGGTCGGTCGCCCTCACCGGCGCCAGCTGGAAATCCCCATGCACGCTCTTGACCTGCAGTCCGCTCTCCCGCAGCGCGGCCAGATGCGCACCCCGTGCAAGAAAAGCCACCTCATGTCCGACCTGCGCCAACAGCCCGCCGTAATACCCTCCCAAGCCTCCGATTCCAATCACCGCCATTTTCATTTCACGTTCTCCGCATCCCTGTGAAACGACGTTAAGATCAACCCGCATTAACCCGGCACCGACCA
>CAZEKN010000098.1:0-8187 GCA_964512755.1 uncultured Desulfatibacillum sp.
TAAATGAGTGCATCAGACGGCATGGTGTGTTCTCCTCATTATCCTCAGGGTTAATGCCACGGACCGCATGGGTCGGCCCGCCAGCCGCTGCGCAAAAGCGGCGATGTCGTTCATCTACTTCGAGTAGAGTTCGACAACGAGCTGCTCTTGCATGGGCATGGTGAGGTCTTCACGAACCGGCAGACTCTTAATCACGCCTTTGAGGTTGTCTTTTTCAAGGTCGAGCCATTGCGGAACGCCGCGCCGAACAACCGCGTCCAAGGAATCCTGGATCAGCTGGATCTTGCGGCTGCGCTCCCGCACCTCGACGACATCTCCCACTCGAACCAGCAGCGAGGGGATGTTCACCTTTTTACCGTTCACGAGGAAATGGCTGTGCTGGACCAGCTGGCGTGCCTGAGTACGGGAACTGGAAAATCCCAGACGATACACGACGTTGTCCAGCCGCCGTTCCAGAGCAACCAGGAGGTTAGCGCCGGTAATGCCTTTCTGGCGGTCTGCCCGTTCGAAGAAGAGGTGAAACTGCTTTTCGGAAAGGCCGTAGATGCGCTTGATTTTCTGCTTCTCTCTCAACTGGATGCCGTAGTCGGATATCTTACGGCCGCGACGCTCGCCGTGTTCTCCCGGAGGATAGGACCGCCGGTCGAAGGCGCATTTGTCAGAGTAGCATCGATCCCCTTTGAGAAAAATCTTTACGTTTTCACGCCGGCAAATCCGGCAGTCAGATCCCATATGATTGGCCAAAACGACCTCCATCTAATTCCCTGATGTTGCAGTGAATGCGTCTCTCGTTCGATCCGGTTTGCCGCTCACACGCGACGGCGCTTCGGCGGCCGACATCCGTTGTGGGGAACGGGGGTGACGTCTTTGATCGACGTAACATGAAACCCGGTATTCTGCAGGGCCCGCAGTGCGGATTCCCGTCCAGGCCCGGGCCCCTTGATAAACACCTCCACATTCTTCATGCCTGCCTCCACGGCCTTCTTAGCCGCGTCCTCGGCAGCGACCTGCGCAGCAAACGGCGTACTTTTGCGAGAGCCCTTGAATCCCAGCACACCGGCACTGGACCACGCCACGGTATTGCCCGCGCCGTCGGTAATGGTCACGATCGTGTTGTTGAAAGTGGATTGAATATGAACGACGCCGCTGGCGACGCTCCGCTTGACTTTCTTTTTCGTTTGCGCGGTCTTGGTTGCCATACCCCCCCTACCTCTTCATTCCCGAAAAGGCCCCACTTGCGGCCGATAAACCGGGTACTATTTTTTTGTAATGGCCTTCTTCTTGACGGCTCCGCGCCGCGGGCCTTTCCGTGTGCGCGAATTGGTGTGCGTACGTTGGCCCCGAACCGGCAAAGATTTGCGATGCCTCAGACCTCTGTAACATCCGAGATCCATCAGCCGCTTGATGCTCATGGACACTTCGGTACGCAACTCACCTTCGACCTTGTGCTCGCCGTCGATGACCTTGCGGATGGCGTTGATTTGAGATTCGGTCAGATCATCGGTCTTCATGTTGGGATCGATGCTGAGCTGCCCGAGAATCTTACGGGAGCTGGAACGACCGATCCCGTAAATGTACGTCAACCCGATTTCGACCCGCTTATTTCTGGGCAAGTCTACGCCCGCTATACGTGCCAAGGCTGTGGCCCTCCTTATCCTTGTCGCTGTTTGTGCCGTTTGTTTTCACAGATCACGCGCACCACACCCTTGCGCCGCACGATCTTACACTTGGGACAGATTTTTTTGGTTGATGCCCTGACTTTCATGAAAACCGTCTCTTTCTGTTTGCCGTTGCCGCGCTCGGCGACCGGATCCAGCGCGCACTCGCACGCTATTTCGACCGATAAATGATGCGCCCCCGGCTGAGATCATAAGGCGACAACTCCAACGTAACCTTGTCACCCGGAAGAATCTTGATAAAATGCATGCGCATCTTCCCGGAAATGTGGGCCAGCACCCGGTGCTTGTTTTCGAGCTCGACCCGGAACATGGCGTTGGGCAGGGTCTCGAGTACGACCCCTTCCACCCGTATGGATTCCTCTTTGGCCATGAATCACTCCTGCCGTAATATGCCATCCGCGAGGGTGGAGCCTTTTCTAATACCGGCCTCGCACTCGTCCGGCGCCGCCTTTTAGAAATCCTTCATAGTGGCGCGTCAGCATGTGGCTTTCAATCTGGGAAATGGTATCAATGGCCACCCCCACCACAATCAGGAGTGCGGTTCCACCGAAGTAAAACGGAACGTTGAACTGAGCGATCAGAATCGATGGCAGCACGCACACCAACGACACATAGGCAGCGCCCCCGAGCGTGATCCGGGAGAGCACCTTGTCGATATACTCGGAGGTACGTTTACCGGGCCGAATGCCCGGGATGAACCCCCCGGCCTTCTTCATGTTGTCGGCCACATCAACGGGATTGAACGTCACCGCCGTATAGAAGTAACAAAAGAAAAAGATGAACCCGACATACAGCAACTCATAGATGGCTTGCCCGGGCCGCATGGCGTCAGCAATGCTCTGCATCCAGGGCACATTGATAAAGCTCGCGATGGTCGCCGGGAACATAATGATCGAAGACGCGAAAATCGGCGGGATGACGCCTGAACTGTTTATTTTCAACGGCAGATGGGTGCTCTGACCGCCGTACATCCGCCGGCCGACCACGCGTTTGGCATACTGGACCGGAATGCGCCGCTGCCCTTGTTCCACGAAAATGATGACCCCCACCACCGCAATCATCAACACGACGATGGTAACCACCAGGAACAGCCCGATCTCGCCCGTGGACAGCAGCCGGAAGGTCTGCCCGACCGCCACCGGCATCCGGCAGACAATGCCCGAAAAAATAATCAGCGAAATTCCGTTGCCGATTCCGCGCTCGGTGATCTGCTCCCCCAGCCACATAATAAAGGCGGTGCCGGCGGTGAGCGTGATCACCGTCATCAAACGGAAACTCCAGCCCGGGTGCAAAACGACCGCCGCTCCTCCGGGAGCGGTCATGGTTTCCAATCCCACCGCGATGCCAAAGCCCTGGATGATGCTCAGGACGACCGTTCCGTAGCGGGTGTATTGGGTGATCTTTTTGCGTCCCTGTTCGCCCTCTTTTTTCAGCTGCTCCAAATGCGGGACCACCACTGTCAGCAACTGCAGGATGATCGAGGAGCTGATATAAGGCATGATGCCCAGCGCAAACACCGACAGCCGTTCCAATGCGCCGCCCGAGAACATGTCCACCAATCCGAGCAGAGTTCCCTTGGCAGTCGCGAAAATGGCCGCCAATGCGCCGCTGTCCACTCCGGGCACCGGGATCTGCACCCCCACCCGGTAGACGATCAACAGCCCCAACGTAAACAGAATGCGCTGCTTCAGCTCGGGGATCTTGAACAGGTTGGCAAAACCGCTGCCGATCATGAAACGACCTCGACCTTTCCGCCGGCGGCTTCAATCTTTTCTTTGGCCGCTCCGCTGACCAGTTCCAGCTGGATGTCCAGAGGATGCTTGATCTCGCCGTTTCCCAACAGCTTGACGCCATCCCAGCTACCCTTCAGCAGTCCGGCCTTGATTAAAGCGGCCCTGTCCACGACGCTGCCGCTCTCAAAACGGTTTAGGTCGCGGATGTTGACGACGGCGATGCGCTTGCGAAAAATATTGGCAAAGCCGCGTTTCGGCAAACGCCGCTGCAACGGCATCTGACCACCCTCAAAACCGGGGGGAGTCTGCCCTCCAGCGCGTTGCTTGTGACCCTTGTTGCCCCGGCCGGCGGTTTTGCCCCAGCCGGAGGCCACGCCGCGGCCGACGCGCTTCGGTCCTTTGCGGGAATGGGTCGCCGGTTTCAGCTCGTGTAGCTTCATGCCACTTTCTCCTCAGCCTTCACCAAATGGCACACATGGCGCACCATCCCTCGGATGGAAGGTGTGTCCGCCAGTTCTACGGTTTTATTGAGCCGGATCAGCCCCATACCCCTCAAGATCTGCCGCTGCTTCTCCGGCTTGCCGATCATGCTTTTGATGAGAGTAATTTTTAACATTCCAGCCATGGCTTGCGTCCTTCCCGCGCCGGCCGTCCGCCCGTCGATCAGCCGACTAAAGCCAGCTGTTCGGCTCCGACGCCGCGCCGTCCGGCCACTTGTTCGCGGCTTTCCAGCTGTTGCAGCCCCTGAACGGTGGCCCGTACTAGATTGTGCGGATTATGCGATCCGATGCATTTGGTGAGAATATTCTGAACACCGACCGCCTCCAGTACCGCACGCACGGCACCACCGGCGATCAGCCCGGTGCCCTGCGTGGCCGGCCGCAGCATCACTTTTCCGGCGCCGAATTTTCCCAGCACTTCAAACGGAATCGTTCCCTGAATCAAGGGCACCGTCACCATGTTCTTCTTGGCCTTCTCCACTCCTTTGCGAATCGCCTCCGGAACTTCGTTGGCTTTCCCAAGGCCGTAGCCCACCGACCCTTTGCCATCACCGACCACGACGATCGCGCTGAATCCGAAACGCCGTCCGCCCTTCACTACCTTGGCGACGCGGTTGATGTGGACCACTTTGTCGATGAATTGATCTTCGTTGTCATGCTTGTACAAGGGCTTGCCTCCTTCACCTCGATGCGTCACCCGGAAATATACGGTCCGTTAAAACTGCAACCCCACTTCGCGCGCGCCGGCCGAAACCGCTTTAACCCGGCCGTGGTACAGGAAGCCGTTGCGGTCGAACACCACTTTGGCGATGCCCTTGGCCTTGGCGCGTTCGGCCACCAGCTTTCCAACCATCACGGCCTTGTCGACTTTTTTCTTACCAGCTACCGCTTCAGCCAAAGCCTTCTCTTGGCTGCTGGCCGCGACCAGCGTACAACCGCAGGTGTCGTCAATGATCTGGGCATAGATATGCCGTGCACTGCGGAAAACCGACAGTCTTGGGCGATCCTGCGTCCCCCTTACTTTCTTACGAATCCGGCTCTTTCGCCGCACCCGTGCATTCGCTTTAACTTTTATGCCCATGGTCCTTCAGACCCCCCGTCGGTGTTAGCGTTTACTTGGTTCCGGTCTTGCCGGCCTTTTTCTGGATGCGCTCTTCCGCGTATTTGATCCCCTTGCCCTTGTAAGGCTCCGGGGGTCTCAGCCGTCGGATCGCTGCCGCAACCCGCCCCAGTTCTTCCTTGTCGATGCCGGCCAGCTTGATGATCGTGTTCTTCTCGACGGTGGCGGTGACCCCTTCCGGCAGCTCAAATTCCTTCGGGGTGGAGAATCCCAGTTGAAACACAAGGGTCTTGCCCTTCACCTCCGCCCGGTAGCCGATTCCGTTGATTTCCAGCACCCGCTCGAACCCCTGGGAAACACCGACCAGCATATTGGCGACAAGACTGCGCGTCAGCCCCTGCAGCGCCCGGCTGGTTTTGGTCTCCATCGCCAGCCGGACATTGACAACCCCGTCACCGATGGTTAAATCCACCGCCGGATGAATCTCCCGACTCAGCTTACCCTTATGGCCTTCGATGGTCAGCGCCCGATCCCGATAGGATATCTGGGTGTTGGCCGGAACTGGAATTGGTTTTTTGCCCACACGTGACATGATACCTGCTCCCTTGCTCGATCAAAGGCACCCCCAGCCGCTCATCAGCTGACCGTGCACAAAATCTCTCCTCCGACGTTTTCCTTGCGCGCCTGCTTGTCGGTCATCACGCCTCGGGACGTCGACAGAATCGATATTCCCATGCCATTCAAGACCGGTTTGAGGTCTTTGCTTTTGACGTAAAACCGCCGGCCCGGTTTGCTGACCCGCTTCAGATGATGGATCGTCTGCGCCTGCCCCGGACCGTACTTCAGGTAGACTCGCAGAATTCCCTGCTTGCCGTCTTTGAGAAACTTAAAGTTCTTGATAAACCCTTCGTCTTTCAGCAGCCGAGCCAACTCGACCTTGAGCTGGGAGCCGGGGATATCGACACTGCTGAACTTGGCCTTGGCCGCGTTGCGGATTCTTGTCAGCATGTCGGCGACGGGATCATTGATTGCCATAACATTCTCCTCTGTGCTCACGGGCGCCCCGGCGATCGCCGGCAACGCACGGATCGGGGCCATCGCCGGTTGGGAACCGGCGCCCGGCCTTTACCAGCTAGACTTGATGACTCCCGGCAGCTTGCCCAGGGAGGCCATGCTCCGGAAGCAGATCCGGCAGACGCCGAATTTCCGCAAATAGGCCCGTGGCCGGCCGCAGATCGGGCACCGGTTGTACGTCCGGACCTTGAATTTCGGGGTCCGCGTTGCTTTCAGCCTGAGCGACTTCTTTGCCAAATCATCCTCCTTGCGATCCAGCTTCTATACGCCTTGCGCAGATCGACCGGTCCGTTTAGTTGCGGAACGGCATGCCGAGCAGCCGCAGCAGCTCTCTGCCTTCCTCGTCGTTCCGTGCGCTGGTCACGATGCTCACGTTCAATCCTTTGATCTGGTCGATCTTGTCATAATCGATTTCGGGGAAAATGATGTGTTCCTTGATCCCGAGCGCGTAATTGCCTCGACCGTCGAACGCCTTGCTGGAGATGCCGCGAAAGTCGCGTACGCGCGGCAGGGCCACATTCACCAGCTTCTGCAGGAAGTCGTACATGCGATCGTGCCGCAGGGTTACCATGCAGCCGATGGGCATCCCTTCGCGCAATTTAAAAGCGGCGATGGATTTCTTGGCTTTGGTCACCACCGGCTGCTGCCCGGCGATGGCCTTGAGCTCCGCCGCCGCCGTTTCCAGCACCTTGATGTTTTGGATGGCTTCTCCCAGCCCCATGTTCAGAACAATCTTCTTCAGCTTCGGAACCTGCATCACGTTCTTGTACTGGAAGGTTTCGATCAGTTTGGGAACGACTTCTTTTTGGTAGCGATTCTTCAATTCAGACATGCGACTCCTCCGCCGGCCGGCATCACGACTCAATGGCCTCGCCACATTTGGCGCACGTACGGATCTTTTTCCCGTCCTCCAGGAGTTTATGCGTCACCCGCGTGGCGGCCATACACTTGTTACACATCAGCATGACATTGGCCCATGGGATCGGCGCTTCGGTTTCCATGATGCCGCCCTGCCGATTCTTGGCGCTCGGCCGGGTATGGCGCTTGATGATGTTGACCTTTTCGACCAAAATGCGGTCTTTTTTTCGGAGCACTTTGAGCACTTTGCCGATCTTGCCCCGGTCCTTGCCCGTGATGATCTTGACCTTGTCATCTTTTTTTATTGTCACTTTATCAAACTTCATACGCCGTCTCTCCCACCGGACTGCTGCGTCGATAACGCTCTGCTAGAGCACTTCAGGCGCCAGGGATATGATTTTCATGAACCGCTTAGCGCGCAGCTCCCGCGCCACGGGACCAAAAATACGGGTCCCGATGGGCTCCCGGGCCTGGTTGATCAGGACCGCCGAATTCTCGTCAAATCGGATGTAGGAACCGTCCGGCCTCCGCACTTCCTTTTTGGTCCGGACCACGACGGCCTTGAGCACATCCCCCTTCTTGACTTTGGCGTTGGGCATGGCTTCCTTGACCGAAACGACAATGATGTCGCCGACCGTGGCGTAGCGACGGCGGGAGCCCCCCAGCACCTTGATGCAGTAGAGCACCTTGGCGCCGGAATTGTCAGCCGCCTTCAATCGTGTTTCAACCTGGATCATGGGTCACGTCCTTCTTTGCATTAGGCCGCTTTATGGACTATCTTGCTGACGCGCCAGCGTTTGGTTCGACTGAGCGGCCGGGATTCAGTGATCTGCACCGTATCCCCGATCTGGCAGCTGTTGGTCTCGTCGTGAGCGGCGAACTTGGTCTGGCGCTTGACGTACTTTTGGTACATGCGATGTTTGACCAGGCGCTCAACCGCAACGACCACCGTCTTGTTCATGCGGTTGCTGACCACGACGCCAACGACTTGTCGTTTCATTCCTCGTTCTTTCATGGATGCACTTATGCTTTCACGGGTTGCGGGTTCTTGGAAACTTCACGGATTACGGTCAACAGCCGGGCAATGTCCTGTTTGGTCTGCCGGATTCTGGCCCGGTTCTCCAGCTGTCCGATCTCATGCTGAAACCGCAGATTGAACAATTCTTGTTTGAGATCATTCACTTTGCGATGCATTTCCTCAGCCGTCATTTCGCGGACCTCGCTGCCCTTCATAGCGACTCGCTCCTCTCCACGAATTTGGTCTGGATCGAAAGCTTATGCGC
>CAZEKN010000099.1:0-7955 GCA_964512755.1 uncultured Desulfatibacillum sp.
GTCGCCTGATGCAGCTGCCCGATTCAACCGTCGTTTGGCCGGGCCACGACTACGGCCCCACCCCCTTCTCCACCATTGCCTGGGAAAAGCGCCACAACGTGAACGCCAAGGAATACGGCTACTATGTCAGCGATAGCGTGTAACCCAGCCTTGCCGAGCAAGCGTCTAACAGGCACAAGAACCATCTCCAAGGAGAACGATGCATGCGCACTTGCCTGATCTTGACGTTAGCACTAATGCTCGGAGTGCTGCCCATTGCGGGGGCCCGCGCCCAGGATAACCCCCCGCCGTCCGCCGAGGCGGAAGAAATCGGCCGAACCCCTCCCCGCTTGAGTTTCGTTGACGGACAGGTTTCGTTCTTCCGGCCGGGGGCCGAAGAGTGGGCGCGCGCCCAGATCAACACCCCGCTTTCTCCGGGCGACCAGCTCTACACCGGTTCTCCAGGGAATGTGGAACTGCAGATCGGCTCACGGGCGTTCGTGCGCGGCTGGGCCAACACCCAAATTGGGCTGGAAAACCACGAGCCGGATTTCATTCAATTCAAGGTGACGGTCGGCCATGCCGCATTTGACTTGCGCACCATCGAACCGGGGTTGACGCTGGAGGTCGCCACACCGAACGCTGCTTTTACGATCGACCGACCTGGATACTATCGCGTGGATGTCGTCGACGAGCGCACGGCGTTCATCGCCCGCCGCGGCGGGCGGGCGATTGTCACCCCCGAGGACGGGTCTTCGTTCGGCATCGCGCCGAGCGAGGAAGTGGTCATCGAAGGCGAAAGCCATCCGAACGTCTCCTCATTTTCAGCGCCCCCTCTCGACAGCTGGGACAACTGGAACTACGCACGCACCGACCGGCTTCTTGAAGCGGAAAGCGCCCGCTACGTCGTTCCGGGAATATACGGAACCAGTGATCTCGACCGCCACGGCCGCTGGCGCGTCGTCCCCGACTACGGGCCGGTCTGGGTTCCGACCGGATTGCCAGCGGGCTGGGCGCCATACAGCTCAGGAACATGGATCCATGACCCCCATTATGGTTGGACCTGGGTGGACACCGCTCCATGGGGCTGGGCACCTTACCATTACGGCCGCTGGGTTCACGTCGGCGGCTACTGGGGCTGGGCCCCGGGGCCGACGGTGGTGCGGCCGGCTTACGCCCCTGCTTTGGTCGCCTTTTACGGCGATCCCCACGCCCAGGTGAGCGCCAGCGTGGGGGCTCCGATGATGGGCTGGGTGGCGCTGAGTTGGGGCGAGCCGTGCGTGCCATGGTGGGGCCGCCCGGGTTTCATGCACCGGCCGTGGTGGGGCGGTTGGGGCGGCCCCCGCATCGTGAACAACGTCGTCGTGCACCGCACGACCGTGGTGAGGACGGAGGAAATCCATATCTATCGCAACGCCGGCGTGCGCAACGGCATCGTTGCCATCCACAAGGATCGGTTCGGCCACGGCCGCATCCCTCCGGAGCGCTTCGACCGGACTCATGCCGAAAACCTGCGCCCCATGCACAAGGGACCTGAAGTCAGGCCCACTCCGGCCGCTTTTGTGCCAGACCGGCAGCGCGGAATCCGCCCGGCCGAAAAAGACCTGAAACGTCCGGTGGTAGCTACCCGTCCGCCTCATTCCGCGCTTGAAAGAAGAGACCATTCGCCGGAGCGAAAGCCGGATGCAGCGGCGGCTCGCGCCGCTGAACCGCGAATTGTTCATGCCCCGCAGCAGCCCAAAAACACCGATCCGTTGCCCCGTCCGCCGTTCGGAAAAGGCACGGTCGAACGGCGGCCGGAACCCGGCCGGGCTCAGCCATCGATGTCTTCTAAAAACGAAGGGACGCGCCAGGCTACCGAGCCGTCCGTCGAAACCCGTGCGCCGTCCGGCCGCCAGCTCGAGCAACCATCCCGGCCGCCCCAGCGCAATCAGCCCGCGGAGACTCCGGTCCGCCCGCGCCGCATGGAAAAGAATGAAAAGGCGGAGGTTCGAACCACGCCGTCGCCCTCAACGCCGAGCCCGGCCCAGATGCATCGCCAGCCCCAGCAGAAACTGCCGGGCGAGCCGGCCAGCCAGCTCTCACCGAACCGGACCGGATCAACCACTCCGCGTCAGTTTGAACGCGGCGGCAAAACCCCGCAACGGACCGAACAGCACGAAGCGCCCCCGGAGCGTCCTCGCCGGCCCCAGACGGCTCCAAGCCAGAACTCGAAGGGCCAGCGCCCGGGGAATGCCGCACTGCCCCCGGGCAACGGCCAATAGGAAGTCCCTTCTCTGAAGTCGTTGCATGCGCATGAGAACACGAAAGGGGCGGCTTTGAGCCGCCCCTTTTTTGATTTGTTCACAGCCCCTCTAATGGGCGGTGGGATTGGCGATGCGCCAATTGGCTTTCTGCGATTTTCGCGTTTATCACCTTATCGTTCGGGTACGTTCGTTGCCACCGGATCAGCTGGTTCACCCGATTCTTCTTTCGATGTCCTGCATGGCCTCCATGAATCTTCGCCTGGCCTCCAGAGCGTATGGATTGAAGCGGTGCATATCCTCGAACAGTTGCCAGGTGTCATTTTCCACGACATCCAGGATGTGCAGCAGGCGCTGGTACCCCTCGGTGTCGATGTCCTGCGGCTTGGCACCGATTCCGGCCAGGCTACGTCCGATGAAGTGGGTCAACGCCAGGCTGACCGCTATCTGACGGTCGTGTTCGGAGGGAGTTGTTTCGATGACCGCCAGACCCCTGGCGATTAGATAGCTTTGGACGGCTTTAAAGCTCGCCGGGGCGATACGCACCGGACAGAGCACGATTTTGCGGCCCTGCATGGATTCAGCGGCGCTGTCCGGGCCGAACATGGGATGGGTAGCCAGAATCGCGACGCTTGGAGGCAGGAGTTCCTGCATCCAGCGCACCGGATATTCCTTGACGGAGCACACGTCCACGACGAGGCCATCGGGCGTCAGATGCGGCCGCACCTGGTCCAGAACCCTCTGAAGGCAGGATATGGGAACCGCCAGGATGACGACCTTGCAGCGCGAGGCGGCTTCCAGCGAAACCGACTCGGCTCCGATCGATGCCACATCCTGAATCGCGGCGACAGGATCGTATACCCGCACCGGAAAATCGACCGCCAGATATCTGGCCGCCAACTTCCCGAAACGTCCGAAGCCGACGATCCCGATGGTGCAGTCCATGTTCATCCGTTTAATCACCTCATTCGGAACCCTACCTTAATCCTGGAGAAATTCAAACTTGAATTCTGAACCGCCTTTTGATATTCGCTTGCAGCGGTCTTGAGTCCCGCCCGATCCATTTACGCGTCGATCCGCCCCTGTAGCTCAGTGGATAGAGCAATGGATTCCTAATCCATTGGCCGCGTGTTCGATTCACGCCAGGGGCACCAATAAAAACAGGAACTTATCTCGGTTCCTTTTTTTCTTTTTGAGCTCGTGCTTCAATCTCTATCCCCACCCTCTCCCCGTTTCTGATTTTATTGTCTATGGACGAAATCGCCGAGGGCATTTCAGGTTTGTTGACTCGGGCAGCCATGAAACTTTTTCGAGCTCTCGAAGTGGTGCAAGCGCAGCATTAAGAGCCGGGGTTTTTTTCTGCCCGGGGTCCGCAACGATGGCCGCCCAAATTCGCGGGGCTTCGTGCCATGTGAAGTCATGCGTTTTCGGTTGCACCTGGAAACCGTCGGAAATGGCGATAGCCGCGCAGACTATCGCGGGAAGCGCAACCATCGGCAAAATGCGGTGCGATCCTGGGAGGTCAGCTTTACCAACGAGTTTCTGACCCAGATGGAGCAGTTCCGGGGGATCCTGATCTGCACTACCAATCGGATGAGCGAGCTCGATGCCGCTTCAATTCGAAGGTTCAACCGCAAGATCCGTTTCGACCACCTGACCCCGCAGGGTGTCGTGACGTTTTATGAGAAACTGCTCGGCGGGCCTGGTTGGGTCTCGCCTCGCCGAGCAAGAGGCAGCCGCTCTGCAACGCATGATCAATCTGACGCCGGGGGATTTCAGGATTGTGCACGACCGGTTCGCCTTTCAGCCAACAGAAACGCTAAATCACAGCATGCTGGTGGAGGCAATTGCCGAGGAGTCCAGGCTGAAGGTCGCTCAGACTAACAAGCGGATGATCGGATTTTAGGCCGCCGCAGCTGCAGATTTCTACGTGGCAAGACTTTCCTTGCAAGGAGAGTTACTTTCGTTCCCAAAGCGCAACCTTGGCTTTTTTTGCGGCGGTCATCAATTTTTCGTCGAGGGTCGCCAAAGCGATTCCGTTTCGCATGGCCAGATGCAGATAGGATGCATCATAGCTGGTCAGTCCGTATTGCCGGGAAACGGGCAGAATGCCGGCCATAAGGCTCTCAGCGGGAGGTGGCGGTTCAACCTGAATGGGAAGCTGATTCAATAGGGCGATGAAGCGCATGCTGTCCGCTTCGTTGAGGCGGCCTCTTCGTTCCGCCGTGAGTAACACGTTGATAACTTCAAGAGGCCAAATGGGCGGCACCACAGCCGATGAATCGGAGAGGCTTTCAAGGACCCTGTCGGCATAATAGTTGGCTTCGTCGCTGAAGCACCACGCCATCACTACGGAGTTGTCGACGACGAATCGCCGGGCCATTCAGCGCCTTCCTTCTTCGATCAGCTCGCGGATGGTCAATCCGTCCAGCCGGTGTTGTTCCCTGAACGCCCGGATTTCGGCAATCACGGTAGCAGGATCGTTCCTTTGTGTCCTTTCAGGTGGTTGCAAAACCGCTACGGCCATTCCATGCCGGGTGATGATAAACCGCTCCCCTTTGCCGATTTGCTTCAGCAGCCGTGACAGATGGGTTTTAGCCTCGTATGCACCTACGGTTTTCATGAAAGCGCCCCTTACCGACCAGATTAAGACTAGTCTAAATATAATCAAGCCTTTTGTCAAGCACCTCGGCTCATGCATTCAACCGCACTGTCCTTGCACCACGGTGCGGAGCTTCAAGCAGATAGGTGTATTCTTTTAGCAGCTTGTGGAGCGTCATTTATGACAACCGGCCTCGCCCATCGCACCGTGGGGTTCTTAAAAAACCTGCAGAAAAATCATCGTTCATCCTCGACAGGTATTTGTTCGGCCTTTTTAGTTGCAACGTCAGGGCTTATTGGCGGCTCATATCCCTTACAAACAGCAGATAGGACTTGTTCAGAATCAGGTCGCCTGTTTCCCTGATAAGATACAGGAACTGAGGCGTGAAATTGAGGTGGTCGCTGAGCCGCGAGCGCTCGGGCGGCATTTCCACCGGAAACTTTCCACCGAACACCGTTCCTCCCGACATCTCCACTTCCACCAACTGCTCCTGGGGAAACATCACATCATCCAATAAGTCTTTTTCCTTCAGCTCCACCCAGCGGATGCGGCGCTTATTGGCCAGGATGATCTTCTTCTGCTGGGTCTCCTCCAGAGGAAGAAAATCATGCGCGGAATTGAAAACATCGAGTATCAGCTCCCGGCCCGAATGCCCTTCCGCATAAGCTTGAAGGAAAAAACTGACTTCCATGCAGCGGTCGTCGCTCCAATGCACCACCGCGCTCCGTCGAGTCTTTGGGATGATCATGCTATATGCCTCCTTGGGCTTTCGTCTCGATCAACGCGGCAAAAAGGCTCTTGTCGCTCGCTTTTTCATAGGCTGCTTCCGGTGTGATCCGGCCTTCTTTGATATGATTCTTGAGTGCGGCATCCATCGTCTGCATTCCCTCTTTAAGCCCTCCCTGGATGAGGGAGGGGATCTGAGAAACCTTGCCCTCCCGAATCATGTTCGCCAGGGCCGCAGACCCCAGAAGGACCTCGTTGGCGGCGCACCGGCCCTTGCCGTCTTTTGTCGGCAGGAGCTGCTGAGCAATGATGGCCTGAATGGAATCGCCCAGCATCGATCGCACCTGGCCCTGTTGGTTGGAGGGAAAGGCGTCGATGATGCGGTCGATCGTCTTGGCGGCGCTGTTCGTATGCAGGGTTCCGAACACCAGGATACCCAGCGAGGCGCAGGTCAGAGCGAGCGAAATCGTCTCAAGGTCCCGCATCTCGCCGACCAGAATGATGTCGGGGTCTTCCCGGGTGGCGACCCTGAGTGCATCCGCGAAACTGCGGGCGTGCGCGCCGGCCTCCCTCTGCGTGATGAGGCACTTGATGCTGGGATGGACGAACTCAATGGGATCTTCGATCGTGAGGATGTGGGCCTCCCGGGTCTTGTTGATCTGGTCGATGATCGCGGCCAGGGTCGTGCTCTTTCCGCTACCCGTCGGACCGGTTACGACCACGAGACCCCGTTTCAGATCGGCAATCTTGTAAAGCACGGAAGGCAGTCTCAGGTCGTCGATCGTGAGGATCTTGGTCGGAATGATGCGGAAGACGGCGCCGATTCCGCGGTGCTGAAAGAGGAAATTGCAGCGGAACCGAGCCACTCCTTCCAGTTCATACGCGGTATCGAGATCCCGGTCTTGCTCAAGGACTTTCCGTTGCTCCGGCGTCAGGATTTCGTAGAGCATCTGCGTGAGTGCCGCGTTGGTGAGTACCGGCCGGGCAGTCCGGTGCATCTCGCCTTTCAACCTGAGGATGGGAGGGTAACCCACGGATAGATGCAAATCGCTCCCTCCCGCTTCCATCAGCTCTCGAAATAATTCGTCTAATTGCGACACGGAAGTTCTCCTTGCCCTCGTGCTTATTTTGTTTTGGACGCCGTTTCGAAGGGCTTTTTGCTGACCGCGTTGGCATAGGCGGCTTCAGGACTGATGAGTCCATCTTTAAGCAGTTGCGTGAGGCTCTCGTCCATGAGCTGCATTCCGGATTTCTTGCCGGTTTGGATCAAGGAAAAGAGCTGGAACGTCTTGTTGTCCCGAATAATGGCGGCCACGGCGACCGTCCCCACCATCGTCTCCGTGGCCAGGACCCTTTTCTTGCTTTCTTTATCCTTGATGAGGCGCTGGGTCACAATGCCTTTGATGGAGTCTGCCAGCATGGTGCGGATTTGGTTCTGCTGATCGGGAGGAAACGAATCGATGATCCGATCGATCGTCTTCTGGGCATTGGAAGTGGACATGGTCCCGATCACGAGATGGCCGGTCTCGGCGGCCGTGAGAGCGAGCGAAATAGTCTCCGTGTCCCGAAGCTCGCCGATGATAATGATGTCCGGGTCCTCTCTGAGGGCGCCTCGCAGCGCGTTCGCAAAAGAGGACGTATCCCGTCCGACTTGTCTCTGGTTGACGACGCCCTTCTTGTTCACGTCGTGGACAAACTCAATCGGGTCCTCGATACTGAGGATATGGTGGGGCTTGGTTGCGTTGAGGTAGTCGACCATGGCGGCCAGGGTCGTAGACTTGCCATGTCCGGTTGCGCCGGTCACCAGAATCAGTCCCTGATGCGAGGCGAGCATGCTCTTCACCACTTCCGGGAGGCCGAGTTCCTCCAGACTGAGAATTCTGAAGGGAATGATCCGGAAGCTGCCATCCACTCCCAGTCGCTGACAGAAGACATTGGCTCTGAAACGGGCCACGCCCGGAATATCGTAAGAGAAGTCGCACTGCAGATCCTTTTCCAGCCGCTCCTTCATTTCCGGGTTCAGTATTTCAGAAAAAAGGGCTTTGGTTATTGCGGCCGAAAAGGGTTGGATCTTGAATTGCTTGAGCTCACCCAGATACCGGTAGAGCGGCGGATGGCCCACCGAGATATGGACATCCGAGGCTCCGAATTCGACTGCCTTGCTCAGAATTTGATCCAACTTGGCCATTCGGCTCTCCCTTCACTCAACCCTGAATCTCAACCTTCACTCTTTCGGCAAGCTTCCGCAAATGCATCACACATCGCTTCAGAAGGACGGCGGTATGATCATGTCAAATCGGCCAGGAGGGGGTAACAGTTTAGTTGTTTTTCCAAAGCGCCGGAAGCCGTTCAGTACGGAGAAGACTATCGGGACGCTGCGTGAAGCGGATGTTGCGTTGGCTCAA
>CAZEKN010000100.1:0-5254 GCA_964512755.1 uncultured Desulfatibacillum sp.
AAACACCATTATTTTACCGAATCACCATTCTCCGTTCCGCACAACAGCTGCTGCAGCCGCTCGCTTAAAAACATGATCGACTCAATATCCAAGTGATCGGTGATGGTATCGTCAAAAAGCAGCCTGGCTTCCGCTTCAAAGCCGTCTTCCCCTTCAGCCCCCCAGAACATCAGCATGACCGGCACCCGGGGTAGCACCTGAAAATAAATGGCGACATCGGCTGATCCAATTTCCTGTGTCATGTCCTGTCCGCCCAATCTCGCCGCCGCATCTCGCAGTTGTTGCGCCTTTCCCTTAAAAGCCTCCTTAAGCGGCTCTTCGACGTGGCTCTTCATGGATTTGATTTTGGAAATCGTGTTGGGAAATTCCACCAGACCTTTCCATTTGCCGATGGGACGGGAGCTGCCGCCCTGCGCCATATGATTGAAAATAAACACCTGCTCCCAGCGAGTCAGCGGCGTGCCGTCCCGATGCGTGATCGTTTCGCTGCTGATAAAAATGCTTTGATTGAAATATGGTAGCTCAAGCACCTGACGCGCGTCTCGATCCACGAGCTGGCCGCCGATACGTCCTGGAAGATCGCGGATGTTCATCGACGCCGACTTTTGCTTGGCCCACTCCAAGGCGTCCTGCGCCAAGTCCCGCTTGGTCCATTTTCCGTCCGCGTACTGCGCCTGCAGTTCAGCGTTACATGCGGCCAGTGTCTCTGCCGAAATAAAAGGGCATTTCTCCAAAGGAAGTTTTTCTGAAATCACCATGCTGGCAAAGGCGAGACACGTTTGATACCCACACTTCCGGCAATTGGTTTTGGGCAGAACATCACGATATAGGTCAATTACGGAGAGTGGCATTCAGCTCACCTCTACATTCGTGCGGGAAGGTCTGAAGCGGCCAGGACGTTGGAGATGGTATCGATCAGTTCATCGCGGTCGTAAGGCTTGCCGAGAAACGCATTCGGCAGGGTACAATGGTCACCGGCCATTACCTGAGATTCGGCGAAGCCGCTGGTCAAAATGACCGGAATGTCCGGCGACAGTTTGCGCAACGCGTCCAAGGTTTCCCACCCATCCATGCCCGGCATGGTCAGGTCGCAGAGGACGAGACGGATCTCGCCCTGGCGCTTCTGGAATGCTTCGACGGCCGCGGCCCCGCCGCTGGCTGCGATCACCTCAAACCCCAGGCCCTTGAGCACGGCATGAGTCAGCTTGCGCAGCATGTCGTCGTCTTCCACCAGCAGCACCGCTCCGCCGTTTTCGGCTTTGAAGCTCCTGTCGGCCTGGCCCGTTTGAAGAGCGGGGACGTCGGATGCCACCGGGAAATAGACCCTGAAGACGCTGCCCTTTCCGGGTTTGCTTTCCACCGCCACCGCGCCGCGGTAGGCCTTAACCACCCCCAATACCACGGGCAGGCCCAGGCCGCGTCCGGTGAATTTGCTGGAGAAGAACGGGTCGAAGAGCTTTTCGACATCCTTGCCGGCGATCCCGCAGCCGGAGTCCGCCACTTCCAGACAGGCATAGCCGTTTTCCTGCGGCTGCCAGTCCAGCGGGAACCGCTGGACGGCGGGAATGTCCCCAGCAGAGACGGCTTTGACGGTCAGGCGAATGGTGCCGCGGCTGCTGCCGATCGCCTCCCAGGCATTCGTGCAGAGATTGGTCAAAACCTGCTGGATCTGGTGAGCACCGGCCTTGATGATCGGCCCCTGTAACGGGAAATCGGGCTCCAGCAGCACATCGTTCGGCATGGCCGCCCGCAGCGTCGGCATGCTCCGGTGGCACACGTCGGCCAGATCGATCGCGTCGGCCCGGGCTCGGGTTTGGCCGAGATAGGTCAGCATCAAGCCGCTCACTTCAGCCGCCCGGCGCGCCGCCTGCATGGCCTCGGCCACGTTCTCGACGGCGATCGCTCCAGGCTCGTGGGCGCTCACGGCCATTTCAAGATTTCCCAACACGACGCCCAGCAGGTTGTTGAACCGGTGGGCGATGGCGCCCGCCATTCGGCCGAGGCTTTCGGCTTTCTGGAGCTGCCGGTTTTGGTCTTCGAGTCTCGACTTCTCTGTCTCCGTCTGGATGCGTTCGGTAATGTCCGTGATAAAGCCTTCGATCGCCAAAAACTCGCCGGTGTCGGCAAAGATCCCCTGCCCGATCTCCATGACCCACTTCTCGGTAGCGTCGGCACAGCGGATGCGATAGGTGATGTTGAATTGTGCGCGCTGATTCAAGCCGGACCGAACTTGGTCCCGGACCGCTGGCCGGTCTTCGGGGTGGATCAAATCGGCATAATGGGCGCGGTGGTTTTCAAGCAGGTGTTCCGGCGGAAATCCGGTCAGAGCGAAACAGCCGCCGCTCACGAATTTCATGGTCCAGGACTCGTCGTTGAGGCAACGGAAGGCCATCCCCGGCAAATTGGCCATTAAGGTGGACAGCCGACGCTCGCTCTCGGTCAGCCGCTGCTGGGCCAGGACCCGATCGGTTACATCGTGGATGATCGAATATAGCAGCGTCTGGCCCTTCACCGACAACGGCCCGCTGTAGACCTCCACCTCTCTGATGCTGCCGTCGGCCCGGCGGTGTTTGAAAAAGAAATTCGCGCGCATTTCCGCCCGGGCCAGCTCCATTTGGGCAAACACGTCTTCCCGGGACAGCGTATTGATCTCGTCAATTCTGAATTGGGTGAGTTCCTCTCGGCTCCAGCCGTAGTAAGCGCATGCCGCGGAATTGGCATCCCGGATGGCACCGGTCTCCGGATCGATGAGGAGCATGACGGCATGACTATCCTCGAACAGGCTTCGATAAACCGCTTCGTTCTCGCCCAGCTTCAGCCTGTCAAGTTCCGCCTTCAGTTCCTCCACCTGGCGGCGCAGGCGCTCGGTTTCATCTTCAGTCATCATTTTCTCGGTCAGATTGAACGCGAGGGCGTTTCCCTGCCCAATGCTTTTCTCACTGCGGCTGCAAGCTCATTGATGAGTATGGGTTTCATGACAAATGCTCTAATTCCGAGTTGCGTCGCCCGCTCAGCGTCGATGTTCTGGCTATAGCCGGTGCAAATGATCACCGGCAATCCCGGCCGAATGCTCATCAATTCCCGCGCCAGCGCATCTCCGGTCATGCCAGGCATGGTCTGGTCGGTGATCACCAAATCAAAATGCCCGGGTTTGGCCTTGAAAAGCTCCAGGGCCTCGATCGGGCTGGTTCGGGAAAACACTTCGTATCCTAAGCGTTGGAGCGCCTGCAGCCCGACGGCGGCCAGCATCGGCTCGTCATCGACCAGCAGGACTCGCTCGGAGCCTCCCGTGATCGGCTTCGGCAATTCCGTCTGGGCGGGCGTCATGACGTCCGCCTTGGGTAGATAAATATGAAACGCCGTGCCCTTTCCCAGCTCGCTTTCAACTTGAATGGCGCCGTCATATTTTTTAACAATCCCATGAACCACAGCGAGGCCCAGGCCGGTCCCGACCCCTTTTTCTTTGGTTGTAAAATAGGGGTCAAACATCCGCTCAATCACTTCCGGAGACATTCCGGAGCCGGTATCCTTGACGGAAATTCTGACATAGGACCCGATCCGTAACCCCATCAGTTCGTTTCTCTGTGTGGTGTCGATTTCGGCGCTTTCCACATCCACTTCCATCCGGCCGGCCGGTTCCCCCACCAAGGCATGCTGGGCATTCGTGCAAAGATTCATGATGATCTGGTGAAGTTCGACGGAATTGGCCAGAACTGCTCCGGACTTTTCATCAATGCGCGCCCGGATTTCGATGGTGGACGGTATGGTGGCGCGAAGGAATTTGACGGCCTCCTTGACGATCAATGCGACTCGGACCGGCATGCGCTCTTCGTCGGTCTGACGGCTGAACGCAAGGATCTGTTTAACAAGATCCTTGGCGCGATTGGCGGCCGCCAAGGCTTCCTTCAGTTCGCCCGCGCATTGCTCGGCTCCCTCGTTGAGCATGGCGAGTTCCGTATAACCGATGATGGCGGACAAAATATTATTGAAGTCGTGGGCGATGCCACCGGCCAACGCGCCGATGGCCTCCATTTTCTGCGCCTGCTGAAGCTGGATTTCGAGTTTCTTCTTCTCTTCCTCGGCGATCCGAGTCGGCGTCAGGTCAATGAGAATGCCTCTGAGGCCGGTTACGGTTTCGTCCGCCAAGACGCGATTCGCGTGAACCGCGACCGGGAACTGGGCCCCGGATTTCTTAACGGCCGTATATTCCTGCCGCCCCAATCGGCGTCCCTCAATGCTCGTCAGAATATCTCGGACCACGCGTTCTCGGTCATCCGGAACAAATGCCTCCAGGACGCTGAAACCGTTGGCCACGTCTTCCGGGGAATAACCGAAAAGCTCATAACCGGTGTGATTCAGATAGGCCAGGTTGCCGGTTGAATCGATTTCGAATATGACCTGGGGAAGAGATTCGGCCAGTTCGCGGTACTTCCTTTCCGTTTCCCTCAGTTTTTCTTCGGCCCGTTTGCGCTCGGTGATATCCCGGAAAATACCCTGGATAAAGAACCCCCCTTTGTAAGGGAAGGCCACCCCGGTGGATTCCACCTCGATTATTCCTCCGGCCAGCGTGACCATGCGGTGCTCGCGGGGTCGGATGGTTTCCATCTCCTTTTTGACGGACCCGGAAGGGGCGACCGCCATTTGGAATATTTTTTCAATTCGTTGGGCCGACAGGAGGCGGTCTTCCGGGTGCACCAAATCGAGGTAGCTTCGACCGATGAGATCATCCGGTTTCTCGGCATTCAAAAGGGTCGCGGCCGCTCGGTTCACCATGGTGATGATTCCGGCCCGGTTTCGGATCAGAATCGCGTTGGTGGATGTATCAAAGAGAGAGCGATACTGTTCCTCCGCATCCACCAATCGCCCTTCGGCCCTCCTGCGCTCATCGATGTCGACGTGAGACCCTTCATAGTAGAGAATTTGATGGTTGGAGTCCCTGACGACCCGAGCGCTCACCGAAACCCAAAACGTGGTTCCATCCTTGCGCCGCGCCGTGTGTTCGAAATTCTCCACTGCCCCTTTTTCGTTCAGCAGCGCGAGGAATCGCTCCCGCTCCTTGCTGCACCCATAATGTTGTTCCCCGATATCACGGATCGCCGCAACCATCTCCTCCGGAGAGGCATATCCGCACATTTTGGCAAATGCGCGGTTGACCCTGATAAATCGGCCCGCCGGCGTGCTTTGGAAAAAGCCTTCGATGGCATTTTCAAATATCGATCGATACTGCTCCTCGCTTTTTTGGAGCGCCTCCTGT
>CAZEKN010000100.1:5354-7921 GCA_964512755.1 uncultured Desulfatibacillum sp.
CCGATCGGTGATATCGCGGGTGATCGAAAGGATGACCCGTTCCCCGTTCATGGTCAGAATTCGGGCCGACATCAGACCGATCCCGATCTGACCGTTCTTCCTTCGGAACCTGGACTCAAAATTTTCAACGTAGCCATGGCTCATGAGAGCTTGGACCAGTCGTTCTCGATCCTTCGAGTCATACCAGATATTGAGATCGACAGACGTTCGACCGACGGCGTCTTCGTGGGTGTATCCGGTCAGTTTGGTAAAGCCCTCGTTGATATCCAGATACATTCCATCCGATAGCCGGTTGAAGTTTATCGAATCCGGACTCGTTTGGAATGCCAGGCGAAATTTCTCATCGCTTTGGCGCAGGGCGGCTTGGGCGGATTTCGTTGGAGAACCCTCCAGCCTGCGCCGCAGCAGGGAATTCTCGGCTTGGAGGTCGGCAACTTGGCGGCGAAGGAGATCGATTTCATGGCCCATCGAATGGATCCCTCAATGAATGTGGTAGCGACCGTTAGACGATTTGGACCTAATCCGGCCGCTTCCATCGGTAGGGCAGTTCCTGAATCGTGCCCGGTACCTGCATGGTTCGCAAGGCCTTCAACGCATCCCGGAGGATACGGCGCTGTCGTTCCACATGGCCGGGCTCTCCGAGCATGCTGCCTCGCGCAAATTTAACGAGCAACGCCCGCGGCGGTTTAATCTTGGCCATGCGCTCGGCGTCGTTGCCCATAGAGATCGTGGGAATCCCCGACGCCTCCACCATGCGCTGGATCAGACCAACGGTCTGATGGCACTTCGGTCAGACCGGGACCAGGAAAAGGACGTCGACTCCGGCAGTCTTGATCCGTGCAAGGAGCTCCGGAACCGCCTTCTTAACCAGCCCCCGAACATCATTGACATAGCTAAAACTGTAATGGCTCTCCGCCAGCCCGCCGATGGCGCGATCGTTCTCCAGCTCAATGAAACGCTGGATCGGAAAAACCACGTTGATGTCCTGCTCCGCCAGGCTGTGGTCGTAATGGGCATGGGCAATTCCAAGCTCATGCGGTCGAACGGTTCTAGGGATTTCGCGAAAGGAGCTGTCGCCGTGAATAGATGCGGTGTCGAAAGGCGGCTGGCGATCCTTGAGATAAAGGCCGCCGCTGGTCAGCAGCGCGAAGGTCTGGTCTGAGGGCCGACCCCGATACGGCGTCCACGGCACATCTTCGGCCATGACAAAGGGATATCGCTTGACAATTTCACTCATGTTGCCGGAGCGGTAATCGGCCTCGCTCTCCGCCACCCACTGCTCATAAGCCCGGCTGAACGATTCAAGATCAACTGTCATCGGCGTTTTCTCCTTAACGATCCCGGTCGGCCGAACCGATCCATGGAATCAAATGATCGGCTTGGGCCACCAACATCCGGGCGCCGGCCCCAATCAGCTGTTCGGCAGGCCGGAATCCCCACAATACCCCCAAGGGGAACATGCCGGCGGCGCAGGCCGTGTGCATATCGATGGGCGTATCCCCGATGAACAGGAATTCGGAGGGAGGGATATCCAGACGGGCGGCGATTTCCAGGGCGGCGGAGGGATCCGGCTTTTTAGGCCGTTCGGGAGTCGCACCCAAAACCAATTGAAAGCCGGTGTTCGGCAGCAAGGCCTGAACGATAACCTGGCTGGCCTCGTCCGGCTTATTGGAGAGGACCGCCATCGGGGTCCCGGCGGCGGCAAACGCATCCAGCATTTCAGGAACGCCGGGATAAGGTCGAGTCCGACAAAGCCATCGGCGAGAATACTCGCGCTTCATCTCCCGGATCAGGCGCAGCAACTCGTCGTCGCCGGCAACCTGAAACGGAAGCGCCCGCCGCACCAGCATGTCGATGCCGTCGCCGACGAAATATCGGTAAGCCTCCGGCGGGTGCGTGGGCAGGTGATTGTGTTCCAGAACGCTGTTCATGGAATCCGCCAGATCATCCAGGGTATTCAACAGCGTCCCGTCCAGGTCGAAAATAACGGCCTTGAACTTCAACGATCCTCCGCATAATTATCAAGATATGAATGGTCTCACACCGGCACGATATTATTCTGGAGAAAAAGGAGAAAGTTGTCAAAAGAATTATCGCCGGCCGGAAGCAGAGGAACCCACCTCCACCATGCCGGCAACCGCTTGAATCGATTGACAGAGCTGGGTGATTCGCATACGGTTGCCACCGATTACACCCCTACGGGCAGGAGGGAGCAACGTGAACGAGGCCATTCATCCGTCGCCGGAAAGCACCGGGATTCCACAGCTGGACCAGATCCTGGGCGGCCTTTTCATCGGTGACAACGTCATCTGGTACGACGATGCCGGCAGCCTCGCTCCGGTTTTTTGGCTGAACCTGATCGACGCCGCCGACCGCCGCAGCCAGCCAGTGATATACGTGAGCTTCGATCGCTCGCCCAAGAACCTCATGGACAAGCTGGGCCGGCTGTCCGCTTCGCCGGTGTTGACGGTGCTGGATGGGTTCACTTACGGCAAGGGAGCAGGGGCGGACGTCTTCCTGCAGTATTACCAGCACCGATCGGCCGAAGAACGAGCGCGGTTGGTTTG
>CAZEKN010000101.1:0-7895 GCA_964512755.1 uncultured Desulfatibacillum sp.
TTTCAAGATCCACCTCGATGAGCGTGCGGATGCCGGGGCGCTGGATCTTGACGGCGACCGCCTCGCCGTTTTTCAGCCGGGCGCGATGCACCTGGCCGATGGATGCCGAGGCCGTCGGTTCCGCGTCGATGTGCTCGAACACATCCGAGGACGGGGCACCCAGCTCCCGTTGAATGATGGTCTCGGCTTCGCCGAAGGAAAACGGAGGGACGCTGTCCTGAAGCTTGGACAGCTCGTGGATGAACTCGACGGGAATGAGGTCCGGCCGGGTCGAGAGCACCTGACCCAATTTGATGTAGGTGGGACCGAGTTCCTCGAGGGCCATCCGCACCCGCTGGGGCCGTGTCAGCGGCTCTTCGCGCGGCGGCCGTTTCTTAGAAATCATTTGAAGACCGACTTCGAGGTACTGGTCGATCTTCAACGACTCCACGAGCTCGCCGAACCCGTGCTTCAGCAGCACCGCCAGGATATGGCGGTAGCGGTTGAGATGGCGATAGGTCCTGCTGATGACCCCGATTTTGCGGATGCTCAGCATGGTCAGCCGGGTGCGGAAGCACCGGCCTTTCAGGAAGAAGGCTTGGCTTTAGATCGAACCTTGGAGGCAGCGGCCTTCCCGGGCTTCGCTCCCTTTGGCGCCTGGGCCGCCTTGAGCTCCTTCCGGAGGCCCTGGATCTCCCGCTTGAGAGACTTCACGTCGTCACTGGTCGCGATGTCGGCTTTCTTGAGCACGTCCTGGACCAGACGATGGACCTGCGTCTCCATCTTCTTCTGGGCCTCCTCGTAGCTCTTCCTCAAATTCTTGAGAAGTTGACCGGCGTCTTTTTCGGAGAGCTGGGCTTTTTTGATGATATCCTTTCCCGCAGCCTCGACTTCGGTCCAGGTTTTAAGAGCCAGGCCGACCCCTGTCGTCAACGCTTTCTTTAACTGTTCGATCATAACCGCTCATCCTTTCGTTAAGGAGCATTTCGGTTGAGAAACACAACTCGCCCGGCGGCCGACACGATTCAAATCGGAAATAAGCCTGCGCCGATTCCTGCCCGGCTGGCTACTTCAATTTGCCGAGCACCGCGCTGGCGATGGTGTTCTTCTGGATCTCCTTGGTGCCTTCATAGATCTCGGTGATCTTGGCGTCGCGGTAAAAGCGTTCCACTTCGTACTCGGTCATGTAACCGTATCCGCCCAGCAGCTGGATGGCCTCGTCGGCCACCTCAACCGCGGTGCGTGCGGCGAACATCTTGGCCATGGAGGTCAGCTTGGGATCGATGCGGCCCTGATCGAAGTTCCAGGCGGCCTTGTACGTCATCAGCCGCGCCAGCTCGATTTTGGTGGCCATGTCCGCCAGCTTGTGCTGCGTCACCTGGAAATCGGCGAGCCGGCGGCCGAACTGCTGCCGCTCTTTGACGTAGGCCAGGGCACGATCGAACGCGCCCTGAGCGATTCCCAGGGCCTGGGCGGCGACCAGGACCCGGCTCTCATCGAAGAACTCAAGCACCTGGTAGAACCCGCGGCCCTCTTTGCCGATCAGGTTGGAAACCGGCACCCGCACGTCCTTATAATTCACTTCGGCCGTGGCCATCATGTGAATGCCCATCTTCTCGCCGACATCGGCGGTGGTCAGTCCCGGTCGGTCGGCTTCCACCAGAATCATGCTGATTCCGCGGTAGGCCGGCTGGACGGCCACGTCGGTCTGGCACAAGGTGCAATAAAAACCCGCCAGCCCGCCATTGGTGATGAAGGTCTTGGTGCCGTTGACGATCCACTCGTCGCCATGCCGCACGGCCGTCGTATCCAAAGACGTGATGTCGGATCCATGACCGGGTTCCGTGAAGGAACCGCTCGACAGCATTTTGCCTTCGGCCACCGGCGGCAGGAATTTTCGCTTTTGTTCCTCGCTGCCGAACCGCAGCACGCATTCGGACGCGAAACTCGCCAGGATCACGGCGCTGCCGATGCCCGAATCCCGGGCGCAGAATTCCTCAGCGATCAGGATGTTCTCCAGGACACCGAGTCCCTGGCCGGAAAACGGTTCCGGATAGTGCACCCCCACAAAGCCGAGCTCAGCCGCCTTCTGCCATATCTTCCTGGGAAACTCGTGCTTGCGGTCCCATTCCAGTGCCAGTTCTTTGTCGAATTCACCCTTGGCAAATTCCCGGGCGGCTTTCTGAATCTCTTTCTGCGGCTTGCTGAGTTCGAAATCCATCGTATTCTCCCCTGTTCGTTTGTGCGCTTGGATTCCCCCACCGTCTGTCTGTCTTGCGCTTAGCATAGGCGTGAAGCCATTTCAAGGCATTTGCAGCGGGCGCCGTTCGCCGCCGACCCCCGCGAGCCGGGTTAAAAGCGTCTTGACTGTTGTAAAAAACTGGCCTAAGAATTAGCCGTTCGAGACGGCTCCGGCATGGGGCCAGCATCTTGACGTTATCCATCGAAAGGAAACCCGATTATCCATGGCGTTCTCAATCGCCTTAGCCGGCAAGGGCGGCACCGGCAAAACCACTCTGGCGGGTCTTCTGGTTAAATACCTCATCAAACACAACAAAACCCCGGTGTTGGCGGTGGATGCGGACAGCAATTCCAATTTAAATGAAGTGCTGGGCGTCGCCGTCTGCGGAACGCTTGGAAATGCCCGTGAAGACATGAAGAAGGGCAAGGTCCCCAGCGGCATGACCAAGGATGTCTTTATGTCCATGAAGCTGGAACAGTCCGTGGTGGAGTCCGAGAGCTTCGATCTGGTCGTCATGGGCCGACCCGAAGGATCCGGTTGCTACTGCGCCGCCAACTCGCTGCTGACCGGATTTCTGGAAAAGCTGGTTGACAACTACCCGTACATTGTCATGGACAACGAGGCCGGCATGGAGCACGTCAGCCGGCTGACCACCAAGAACGTCAATGTTCTCCTGCTGGTGTCCGACCCGTCGCGCCGGGGGCTTCAGGCGGCGCTTCGGATCGACGAGCTGGCCCGGGAGCTGAACATCGGGGTCGGCAAGAGCTACCTCGTCATCAACCAAGTCAAGGAACCGCCTTCGGCCGGACTTCTCAAGATGATCGCCGACGCAGGCGTGGAGCTGGCCGGCACCGTTCCAGCGGACGAAACCGTTTACGATTACGACTACCGCGGCCGTCCCACCAGTCAAATGCCGGAAACCAGCCCCAGCGTTCAAGCGGCGTTTGCAATCTTCGACCGAATCGTTTCTTGATCGGCGCAGGCTCTGTCTGGCCGCTGCATCCGGACCGCAGGGCTTACGCTCAAAAAGGACGAAAGCCGATGAAGCGAACAGGTTTTCTCTACGATGAACGGTACCTGCTCCACAAAACCGGTCCCTACCACCCGGAAATCCCCGAACGGCTCACCGCCATTTATGAAGGCTTGGCGCAGGGCGGTCTGCTCGACCGGTTGACCCGAGTGCCCGCCGCACCCGCCGACCTGCAGTGGATTATCAATGTGCACACCGCCGAATACGTCAAACGCTTCGAGGCGGCCTGCCGCGCCGGGAAGCAAATGTTCGATTCGCCCGACAACCAGATGTGCGCCCAGACCTATGAGACCGCCCTCCTGGCGGTCGGTGGAATTCTGGAAGCCTGCCGTCAGGTCATGGAGGGCCGGTTGGACAACGCGTTCTGCGCGGTCCGTCCCCCCGGGCATCACGCGGAGGTCAGCCGCGCCATGGGCTTTTGTTATTTCAACAACGTGGCGATCGCCGCACGCTTCCTGCAGAAGCAGTTCAGCCTGGCCCGGGTGGGCATCGTGGATTTTGATGTGCACCACGGCAACGGCACGCAGCACATTTTCGAGGACGATCCGACCGTTTACTATTACAGCATCCACCAGCACCCCTCTTTCGCGTATCCCGGCACCGGCCGGGAATTTGAATACGGCCGGGGAGACGGGTACGGGTTCACGAAGAACTCGCCGGTGCTGCCGGGACAGGGGGACGAGGACTATCGGCGCCTCCTGGAACGAGACCTCTTTCCGGCCTTCGCCGATTACAAGCCCGAGGCCATCATCGTATCAGCCGGCTTCGACGGCCACCGCGACGACGACATGTCCGACACGAAGCTTTCCACCGAATTCTACACCTGGATGATGCGGCAGATCATGGCATTGGCTGAAACCTATTCCTCAGGCCGTCTGCTATCGGTGCTGGAAGGCGGATATTGCCTGCGCCAGCTGCCGGAGCTCGCGCGCCAACATGTGGAGGTCCTGTTGAACGGCTGAGGGGGCTAACCTTCTAAAGAATAGAACAGGGGGATACTATGTTTGTCAGCAGATCAATGACCCGCCGGGTCGTCACCATTGGACCTGAAGCATCGATTTTTGAAGCCCAGGACCTGATGGCTAAAAGCAGGGTTCGACATATTCCGGTGGTCGAAGAGGGCAGCATGCTGGTCGGCATCGTCAGCGACCGGGACTTGCGCAGCGCTCTGCCTTTTCGCTACTTCAAGGAGGGCATCAGCGCGGAGGAAAAGTCCAAGCTTCAGGACCTGCGCGTCAAGGATATCATGACGCGCAAGGTGTTCACCATTTCGCCGGGCTACACCATTCAGGATGCCTTGCTGATGATCCAAAACGCCAAAGTCGGCGCGCTACCGGTGGTGGATGAAAACGGCCGACTGAGGGGAATCCTGTCGGTTCGGGACCTTCTGCGGGCCTTCGTCAATGTCTTGGGAATCGGCCAGCCCGGCACCCTGCTGTGCATCCTGGTCGAGGAGAAGGTCGGCCAGCTCAAAAAGATCGTCGATGCCATTACGGAGATGGGAGTTTCTTTCGGCAGCGTCCTAGTGGCCCGCTATTGGGAGGAAGACAAGCGCGCCGTGTTCCCCTACCTCCTCACCCAGAACGTGGCCCACGTCAAGAAGAGGCTGAAAGAGATGGGATACACGCTGCTGGATCCGATGCAGTGGTACCTGGACCAGCTGCCGGAAGAAGACCGGCCGCCGGACCAACCGAGATCCTGACCCCAGCATGCCCAGCCCTTGCGCGGAGTTGTACATTTACCAGCTGGAGGGCCGGCTGGACTCTCGTACGGTCATCGAAGCCGGCGCGTTTCTTGGCCACTGGCAGGAGGACGAATCGGCCTTCTTGTTTTTCTCGGCGCCCATGACGGCCGAGGTTGAACGCATTCTCCGCCACCAGCCGCACCTTCGCCTAATCGACAGCACCTGCATGGCCTACGATCAATGGCAGGGGTCGGTTTCCGGCGATGAACGCATCGGACGGTTTCACTTCATCACCCCTTGGGCCGCGGCCGGCACGGCGGACTCGCTATCCCCCGATGAGATCCCCATCTTGATGGACCCCGGTCTGGTCTTCGGCGCCGGAACGCATCCCACGACCCGCGACTGCTTGAAGGCGCTGGAGCTGGCGGCGGCCGGCGGCCACATCCGAACCGTCATGGACCTGGGGACGGGAACCGGCATCCTGGCACTGGCGGCGGCCAGACGGCTGGGCGCCAGAGTCCTGGCGATAGACCTCAATCTCCTGGCAGCCCGAACAGCGGCGCGCAACGTCCGGCTGAACCGGCTCGACGACCGCATTTGGGTGGTCCAGGGTCGGGCCGAGGACGCTATCGGCAGCTCGGCGGATCTCGTGGCCGCCAACCTTCATGGAGAGGTGATGCTGCGAATAATGGACGCGCCGGGTTTCCGGAGGAAACGACGGCTCATCCTCTCCGGCCTAATGCGCAGCGACGCCAAGGAGGTCCGGCGACGGCTCTCCGTATCGGGCATCCGCATCCGGGAGGAGTGGACCCGCGACGGCGTCTGGCACACCTACTATGCCGAAAATCCCGCCCCTCTTGAACCCCCGGCCCGTTGAACCCGTTGGAGCATTATGGATGCACTCATCACGCGCGCGATCAAAGATCTTTCTTCCGCCCGCCAGGCGGTCGCCCTGACCGGAGCGGGCATCTCCATCGACAGCGGCATCCCGCCGTTCCGCGGCAAGGGCGGGCTTTGGGAGCGGTTCGACCCGATGGAGATCGCCCACATCGATTCCTTCCTGCGCAACCCGGCCCTGGTTTGGAAAGTCCTGGTCAAAGATTTGAAGGACCTCATCGATAACGCCCGACCCAACGACGGCCACCGGGGCATTGCCCGCCTCGAACAGCTTGGCATTCTCAAGTCGGTCATCACCCAGAACATCGACGGGCTGCACCAGATGGCCGGCAACACCGACGTCATCGAGTTCCACGGCACCTTCGCCTGGCAGCGCTGCATGAAGTGCGACCGGCGCATTGAAACCAGCCAGGTCGATGCCAGCGAGCTGCCGCCGCGCTGCGCCTGCAGCGGCATCCTGCGCCCGGACGCCGTTTTCTTCGGCGAGATGATCCCTCCGGTCGCGCTGTGGCGCTCGCAGGAGGTCGCATCGCGCTGCGACGTCATGCTCGTGGTCGGAACCTCGGCCGTGGTCCAACCGGCCGCCAGCATGCCCGTCATCGCCAAACAGTCCGGCGCCATCGTCATCGAGATCAATCCGGAGGCGACCGCCTTGACCGGCATGATCAGCGATTACCTGATTCCGGGCGGAGCCGCCGATGTCATGAACCGGATCATCTCCGGGTTGGAAGCGAAACGGTGAACGCCGCCCCCGCTCCGTGGGTCCGTCTCGTCGATCTGCCGACCCCGACGCTCAAAAACAACACGGCCGACGCCGACCGCCTGGTCGCTGCGTTAGCCCAAGCGCAACCGGCGGCGCCGGCCGACATCGAGTTCGACCTCGATCTTCTCAGACAACTGCCGGCGCTCGTGCGTGAATCCGGCTACCGGCTGCGCTGTACACTGTTCCGCGAGCGCGATCGATGGATGATAACCGGCATTTCCGGCGCAGATGACGCTCGGACCGCGGCGGGCTTAGCCGTGGATCTCGGCACCACGCGGGTGGTGCTGCGCCTGATCGATCTCGCGACCGCTAAGGCCCTCGCCGCCCACGCCTTCGACAATCCTCAAGCCGCTGTCGGGCCGGACGTCTTAACGCGCATCCACCACGCCGATACCGCCGAAGGCTTACGCGATCTCCATGCGCTCATCATCAACGGCCTGAACCGCGCGATCGACACCGTCTGCCGGACCGCTGGCCTTCAGCCGCGGGACATCAGCGCGATGACGGTCGCCGGCAATACCTGCATGACGCACCTCTTCCTGGGGCTTGAGGCGCGCTGGATCATCCGGGAACCCTACATTCCCGTCATCAACCGACCGGGCGTGCTCAGGGCTTCCGACCTCGGAATTCAGATCAGCCCTTTCGGCCGAGTGCTGGTCTTCCCCAACATCGGCAGCTATTTCGGCGGCGACCTGATCGCCGGCATCCTGTTTTCAAGGCTTCACCGGCGGGAGGACACGGCCATTCTGGTAGACGTCGGAACCAACGCCGAGGTAGTCCTGGGGAACCGCGACTGGCTCATCGGCTGTGCCGGCGCAGCCGGACCGGCACTTGAAAGCGGGGTGACCCGCATGGGCATGCTGGCCGGTCCCGGTGTGGTGGACCGGGTATCGATCGATCCGGCGACCGGTGCCTTCGATATCCATACGATCGGCGAAGAGGCACCCCGAGGGATCTGCGGCTCAGGGGTAATCGATCTGGCCGCCCAGCTTTTTCTGAGCGGCATGATCGACATCCGCGGAAAACTGGTCCCTTCGCGCTGCGGCGACCGCCTGGCTATCATTGACGACATGCGGCATCTCGTGGTCGTCCCGGCCGCACAATCCGCCACCGGCGCAAGCCTCACCATCAGCCAGGCGGATCTCGACAGCTTGATCCGCTCCAAGGCGGCCATGTACACCATCCTCGAAACGCTCACCATGACCGTCGGCCTCAACTTGAGCCAGCTGAACGCGTTTTACGTGGCCGGCACCTTCGGCTGCTTCATCAACCCGCGCTCGGCCATCGCCATCGGCATGCT
>CAZEKN010000102.1:0-7881 GCA_964512755.1 uncultured Desulfatibacillum sp.
CCATCGCCGATCTGGAAGGCGTTCCCGACGTCGGCGCCAACCAAATCTCCGAGGCGATCCAGTACCGCAACCTGGATCGAGGCACGAGGCTGCCGGGATGAATGGCGCCGACCGTCTGCGGGGCCTGGTCGACTCCAGCCGCCGGGTGGTGGTCTTCACCGGGGCCGGCATCAGCACGGAGTCCGGGATCCCGGACTTCCGCAGCCCCGGCGGCATCTGGACGTCATCAGCCGATTTACTTTGAGGACTTCCTGGCGAGCGCGGCCAAACGCCGCGAATACTGGCGCCTGAAGTTTCTGGTGGACCGGGACATCCGGCAGGCCAAGCCCAACGCCGGGCATCTCGCTGTCGCCAGGCTCGTTCATTCCGGCAAGGCCGCGCACGTGATCACTCAAAACGTAGACGGCCTGCACCAGGCCTCCGGCATCGCCGAGGAGCAGGTGATCGAGCTCTACGGCAACACGACCTGCGCGGCCTGCCTGGACTGCGGCACGCGTTTCGAGCTGGCACCGATCCGCGCGGCGTTCGAGCGCGACGAAACCCTGCCGGTCTGCGATAGCTGCGGCGGGATCGTCAAGACCGCCACCATATCCTTCGGCCAGGCCATGCGCCGGGCCGAAGAGGCCACCCTGGCCTGTGTGTTTCTGGCTGTCGGCTCCTTGCTGGTGGTCTACCCGGCTGCCGGTTTCCCCGAGCTTGCCCGGCGCAACGGCGCCCGCCTCGTCATCCTCAACCGCGACCCCACTCCGCTCGATCCCCTGGCGGACCTGGTGTTGAACGCTGCGATCGGACCGGCTCTGGTCGTTGCTGTCAGTCTTCAACTATTCTGGTGCGGTTCTGAATGGCAAATTCAATTTTGCCTGCCTACCTTTTGGCCATCAAGGCCCATATACCTGCGGCGGAAAGAAGCGTTCCGCCGGCGAGATTGAAGCGGCGGCTGGCGCGGGGCGACGACATGAGCTTGCGGGCGGAGACTGCAAACACGGCATAAAGGGTTAAAGGGGACCTAAAGCCTAAAGTCGTCCGTTACCGTGATTCGGGGCGCCGACGCGGCGGCCATGCTCATGTTTTCGGCAGGAATTCGATATAATCGTCCAAGGTGCCGGCGTGGCTGGCCCGTTGGGCGGCGGCGAATGCTGCAGCGCGCGTCGGGTCGCAGGCGTCCAGCAGCATTTCGCGCTTTTCTTCCTCAGTCTTTTACCGCCAGCCAATCTTTCAGGCCGTTCTTTGTCAATTTATCCCCCGCCCCGTGAAGAAAAAGGGTCTAGGTTTTAAAATCCGCCGCAGGCTGAAATATGCCCCGGCCAGAATGAGGCTCACCAGGACCAGCAGCAGAATCACCGGTCTGGCGAGCTCGAGATCACCCCACCCCGGGCCGATCTCGAAAATGAACTTTCCGGGGGCCTGGTGGAATTCGACCAGGACGCGGCCGCATGAAAAAACGGCGGCCCACGCCGGGCTGAGGCCGCCAGGCCGCCCGCCTCCGCTCCGGCAGGGCCTACGGCACATTCTCGGCTGTGCTCCAGCTCCGCTCCGGGTCGGTATAGCGCAGATGAAACGCCCCGGCAACGGCCAAGGCGGCGGCTTTATCAAAGTCTGGGGGATTACCGATTTCGGAGACGACCAGGGTTAGATAGTCAGCGAGGGTCTGGCTGTATTCCCGGCCGGCTTTGCGCGGAAGTACCAGAAAAAGATCCCGACCGCCATTTGAATGCCGAGCCCCGTCAGCAGGATCACGGCCAGGATCTTCGTGAAGACCGAACCGAAGAGGCAATGGGTGATTCTGGCCATACAAACCGCGTGCTGTGCACGCGGTTGCCAGTTCAACGTTGGCAGCACTGCGTGCTGTTGTCTTTTCGGCCTACGGCCGAAAGTCCAAGCCGCCGCATGCGGACGGCCGTTGATTTTCGGCTTCGCCCTGGTCACGCCGTCTTACCACCGATGAAAAGGCAGCCGGTGTCCCACACCGTCTTGACGTAGGCCGGCGACTTGGGGTCATCGCCCAGCTTCTGGTGCACGCGGCTCATGGTTATGTCCACCGATCGATTGAAGGCGTCGCAATCGATGCCGCGCAGCTCCTGCAGGATTTGATCGCGCGCGAGCACCTTGCCGGCGTGCCGCACAAGGAGCGCCAGCGCGGCAAGCTCGTTGGTGGTGAGCTCGACGGCACGACCCTGCAGCCTCGCCAGGCGCCGTTCAAAATCGTATCGAGATCGCCGAAGACCGCTTTCTGGGCGTCCGACGCTGGCGCCCGGCGCCGCAGCACCGCGTGGATGCGGGCGACGAGCTCCCGCGGCTCGAACGGTTTGGCGAGATAGTCGTCCGCTCCCAGTTCGAGCCCGATTACTTTGTCGGCGACTTATCCGCGCGCGGTGAGCATGATGATGGGCACCGCTGTCTCCGCCCGGATGGCCTTGCAGACCGAAAAGCCATCCATCTCCGGCAACATGAGATCCAGGATCACGAGATCAGGCGACTTCCGGCGCAGGAGCTTTGAGCGTGAGGGCGGTCAAAATCAGCAGCGTGTTCTTCATGACTTCCTCCTTCCGTTTTATTGGGTACTATAGCTGTCTACTGTCCGGGCCCGCACTTGCGGCCCGCTTCTCTTCATCATGGTTCCAAGATATCACCGGCCGAGGCGCAATGCTTTTCCAGGGAGTAGCAACTGGTAACAATTTGTAACGAAGGAAGCGGACGGATTCAAAGGCCGTCTTGACAGACTCCAAGCCCTCGTGCCAAAAGGAACCGCTGTCGGGGCCTGTGTTCCGACTGTTTAATGACGGGGAAATCGACGGGAAATGCATCCAAACCCAGCCGCCGAACAAAACGGCGCCAAAAACAGCGATCGGGTTTATCACACGCTCAAGACCCTGCGCCGGTCGTTCATCCGCATCGGCATGGTGGTGCTGGTCTGTTCGATCGCCGGGTACTACCTGGCCGAGCCGATCCTCCGCTATCTGCAGCAGGTGACGGGGGTGAAGCTGGCGGCCTACGGCGTTCCGGAGACGCTGTTTACGTTCTTGAACATCGCGCTGGCCTGCGGCGTCTTTGCGGGCATGCCCTATATGCTCTATGCCCTGCTTTCCGGCGTTCAGCCCCTGTTCCCATCCTTTACGCGCCGGATGGTGATCGGCTTCTGGCTGGCTTCCGTGGTCCTGTTCTATGCCGGGATTCTTTTCTGTCTGAACATCTCGCTGCCCTATGGGGTTCAGTTCCTGCTCGAGTTCGAAGGCCCGCACCTGGAAGCCATCATCTCCGTGCGAAAGTTTGCGGCCTTCTGTCTGCTGTTTCTCTTCGGGTTCGGGATCATCTTTGAAATGCCGCTGGCGATGATTCTTTTGGGACGGATCGGCGTTCTGACGCACCACGCCCTGGCAAGGAATCGGCGCTATGCCATTCTCGCCCTCACCATCATCTCGGCCGTCCTGACGCCGACGCCGGATGCCTTCAACCTCGCAATGATGGCTGTCCCGCTCTACCTGTTGTTTGAAATCGGCCTGATCGGCATGCGCCTGGGAAAGACGGCAAAGGACGTGCACTGAGCGGAGCAGGGGGCCGGTCTATTTAAGGATCCCGTATTCGCGTGCGGCTGTTTCATCATAGCGCGCCTTGCGTCCCTCGCAGCGCTCGCGCGGGCAAAGACGGCAGCTGAAAAAGGTGGATGCGGAAGGGAAGAAGATGCCGGATACGGATTTCCCGGGAAGCATCAGGAGGCTTTCGGTGAGCTGTACGCCGATCGCAGCAGGGGCCTCTCCGAGTAGGGCAAACAGCGGCAACTGCGCCTGGATGGGCCAGTCCTCCAGCGACCCCGGACTCATCCAGGAAAGTTTGTCGAGGGCAAATTGCCGGCAAAGCCTGCGGATCAGCTCTGATCGCGCTTCGGCCAGGATGAGATTGCCGATCTGGTCGAGGTAGTACTGGGTCAGCATGTCCGCAGATCGGCGCGCGGCCTCCTCGATCCGGCCGCCGATCGTCACCACCGCTGGAAAGACCCGCCCGACATCGTCCAGGTTTTTGCGCAAGACCCGGCTCTTGAAACACTGGCCGTCGATGACCACCTGGTCATCGTCTTTTTTTTCGATATAAGCCGCGGTGAACACCGCCCGGGGTTCGGCCATCGAAAGCGCCTGTTTGGTCAGTTCGGCGATCGATTGCAGATCCGTTGTCTTGAGTTTGGCCTTAACCGTATTGGGATCGAGATCGATGGGTATGGAGTCAATTATTTCCACAGCGCGGCACTCCAGCAGATGGACTTCGGGTGATCTTTGAAAAACATAGACCATCCCCGCAGCCGATACAAGGCGAAAGACACCCCCTTCGGCGCAGAACGGACGGCGCTGCAGAGCAGCAGACATGCTGAATTCCATATAACGGTTCGACCATCGTCCGGCCCTGCCCGCGGTTTTTGCGGGCCGACGGCTTGACGCCGGTCTGCAAGGGTGGCATTCTGTGCCCGGATTCCATGCGCTGTTTTTCTTTTCGCGACCGTCGTCGACCCCACGGCCGAGGCCAACCCATCGGAGCACGGGCATGAATAAAATCGTCGATCTGCAGGCGTTCCGTGAAAAAGCGCTGGAACAGCGGAGTTTTACGCCCTGGCAGAAACGCTTCGGTGAATCCTACGGCACGCATACGCGACTGTCCGACCTTTCCGACAAGACCCTTTTCAGCCTGGCGCAGCCGGGAGAGAACAGCTCTACGGCCTTTTATGAGATTATCATGGGAGCGCTCGATCTCGGTCCGGCTGCCAAATTCTACTATCTTGACAATGACGAACAGATGCGGGTGGTCGATATTCATCTGCTGCTGGCCGACCATGTCCGGTTTGAAATGATGCGTCGTCTGGGCTGGCTGACCGGCTTGCCCTGCCAGGACATCAGCCTGATCGAGATGATCCAGCGATTCGAAGCCTTGAAGCAGCAGTCCAAGCTTCACCCACCGGAGCTGAACGACTCGCATCCGGACCACGGGGCCTACCGGCAGCTGGCGCGCGGTGACCAAGAGGTCTTTATCCGGCGGATGTTGCGCGACGCCATCGAGGCCTTCAAGAGGCAGCTCGGTGAATGAATCGGCCCGCGGCGGACCTCATTATTCTTCAAGCCTGGCCCTGATCAACTCGATCACCTCCGCCGGCGACTTCGTACGCAGGATCTCCTGAAACTGCGCCCGGTAGATCTGCACGGCGCTGATTCCCAGAGCGCTCAGGTCATAAATCTTCCAGCCGTTCCCGCGGTCGTGCAGATAGATTTCAACCGGAAATTCGCGGGCCTGCCAGACCACCGCGGCCCGCACGCGGGCCTTTCCCGGAGTGGTGATCGTCTGTTCCCGCACGGCTACGGTTTCATCCGTGTAGCGCTGCTGCAGGCGGGATAGATAAAAATCCGCCAGGAAGCGCGAAAATACCTGGACGAACTCCTGCCGCTGAACCGGAGAGAACAACGCCCACTTGTTCGCCAACACCCGCCGGGAAAACTCCGTGAAATCGAAGTCTCGGTGCAGCAGGTCGCGCAGCTTCTCCTGCTGCAGGGGTTTGCGGTCGGCCAGTTGATAGGTTGGATCCATCAGGATGCGGCGGCCATCCTCGATGCTCTGCATCAGGGCCTCGCGCGGCTGGACGTCGGCGGCCGCCGTCGCTGCGGCCAGCACCAGGCAGATGCCCAAGAGCGTGTACCCGCAGCTCTTCGAAAGAAGAAACTTCGGCAAAGCCTGATTTTTGGGGGCTTGGCGCAACATTCCTATTGACTTTCGCATATGATATCTATATTGCGCTATTGGCTGAAATCGGGATGGTTGATGGCTCAGCCATCCTTCAAAACCATTCACGCATCCACTCATCATCTTAATCTAAGGAGGTCAGAATGACGAAAGCAGATTTAATCGAGGCCATGGCCAAAGATGCCGGCATCACCAAGGTTGCCGCAGGCACCGCTTTGGATTCGTTTGTCGATGGGATCGTCAAATCCCTTAAAAAGAAAGACGGCAAAATCACCTTGGTCGGCTTCGGCACTTTTTCCAAGGGCCGCCGCAAGGCCCGCAAGGGTAGAAACCCGCAGACCGGTGCCGAAATCAAGATCAAGGCCAGCACGGTCGTCAAGTTCAAAGCCGGGAAAAAACTGAAGGCTGCTGTCTGATTCCTCCTTGGATCATCCGGATATTAAGGGCGGTTGGCCGTTTCGGCAACCGCCCTTTTTATTTCCGGCGACTCTACGCTTGTTCTTGAATCGTTTTGTTGAACATTCAAAGCGGCGCAGGCCTTTTTACGTCGCTTTAAATGTTTTGCGGATGCGCTCCATCGCTTTCTGGACGTTTTCATGGTCATTGAAGGCGCTGATGCGCACAAAGCCGGCGCCGCAGCGGCCGAAGCCCACCCCAGGCGTGCACACCACGTTGGCCTTCTCCAGCAAGAGATCGAAAAACGTCCACGAATCCATCTTCCCGTCCACCCAGATGTAGGGGGAATTGTCGCCGCCGATGCACTCGTAGCCCAGGTCCGTCATCTCCTTGCGGATCAGCGCCGCGTTGCGCAGATAATCGTCAATGAGCTGCCGGCACTGGGCGCGGCCCTCCGGGCTGTAAACCGCCTCGGCGGCGCGCTGCACCGGGTAGGACACTCCATTGAACTTGGTGGTGTGGCGCCGGTTCCAAAGGGGGTGTAGGAGCCGGGGTTCGCCGGCGGCGGTGTAGGCCATGCACGATTTCGGCACGACCGTGTAGGCGCAGCGGGTGCCGGTGAATCCGGCGGTCTTGGAAAAGCTGCGGAATTCGATCGCGACCTCGCGGGCGCCTTCGATCTCGAAAATGGAATGCGGCAGGCGGTCGTCGCGGATGAAGGTTTCGTAGGCCGCGTCGAAGAGCAGGATGGACTTGTTCTCCCGGGCGTAGTCCACCCACTGCTTCAGCTGGGCTTTGGTGATGGTGCCGCCGGTGGGGTTGTTGGGGAAGCATAAATAAATAAGGTCGGCTTTTTCGGTCGGAATGGTGGGAACAAAGCCCGTCTGCCGGGTGCAGTCCATGTAGACCACGCCCTGATAGCGGCCGTCGGTGAAATTGCCGGTGCGCCCCGCCATGACGTTGGTGTCGAGATAGACCGGATAGACCGGGTCGGGAATGGCCACCGTAATGTCGGTAGCGAAGATCTCCTGGAGGTTGCCGTTGTCGCACTTGGCGCCGTCGCTGACAAAGATCTCGTCGGCGGAGACCTCGGCGCCGCGGGCCTGGAAATCCTCCCGCGCGATTTTCTCCCGGAGGAAGTCATAGCCCTGCTCGGGGCCGTAGCCGCGGAAGGTGGCCGCCTCCGCCATTTCGTCGACGGCCTGGTGGAAGGCCTTGATGCAGGCCGGCGGCAGCGGCCGGGTCACGTCGCCGATGCCGAGTTTGATGACGTCCGTTCCCGGATTAGCCTTCTGGAAGGCGGCCACGCGCTTGGCGATGTCCGAGAACAGGTAAGAGGCCTGGAGTTTCAGATAATGCTCGTTGATGCGGATCATGGCGTTCTCCTTGCAAAGTTAATTCTTGACTTCGGATAGCTTCCTTATTAGGAAAAATACCATATTTCAAGCACTATACCGCACAAGACCCTGTCAAATCGGATGGCCCGAGCACAGATCGACTTTCAACTTCGCTGACGAAGGGAGGACCAAAGATGAAAAGGCAATTTGCTTTAAAAGCCAGTCTGCTCCTGATGGCGGGATGGTGGGTCATTTCAGCGCTGCTGCTGCCGGCGCCGGCCGCAGCACGCGATATCAAAGTCGGAATCGTAGATACTTACAGTGGCCCGGCGGCCGTTTTCGGCAACGATGCGCTCAACGGGTTCAAGCTGGCCGTCGATGAAATCAACAAGCAGGGAGTCCTCGGCGGCAAGATCGTTTTTACTACCCGCGA